>JAHDHV010000250.1 GCA_020631155.1 Bacteroidota bacterium
CGGAATATAAAAAGGTGAAAGATTTCCCTAAAGATGCCGATGTTTACAGTTTTGCTCAAGAGGCAGGTTATGAAAGCTATAGTGAATTTGAAAATGCACTAGCAAGTGGCTTCTTAAAGGCAGACGCAACGGAGTATCGCGAGGCTTTGGAAAAGGGCTTTGATGATTCAGAAAGTTACTATCAAGCTAAGGAAGGTAGCTTCAAAGATTCTGGCGAGTTTGCAGCAGCACAAAGTTTGGGTATTTCTGATAAAGACGAGTATCAAAGATACCAAGAACTAGAAAGTTTACGTTCTCAGTATGGATTTCGCACTGTAGAGCAGGCGCATTTGTTCACCATGTTGGCAGAGATGCCTGCGGGTAGAAAAATGTCGGTAGCTAAAATTTGGGAAAGCTTAACGGAAACACAAGAGGCTATGAGAGGCGGCAAAAGTTATACTGGCAAAAGCTGGTTAGACCGTCCGATTATTAGCTTATTTGGTGGTTCTTCTTTGCCAAGTTGGTATACCACTGCTTTCAAAGATTTGGTAGAGTTGAAGGTTTTCTTGATCTCTAATGAGTCGGTAGCCGAAATTGGTACTTACGATGCTGATGGTGAAGTATTTGAACGGAAAGGAGCCGCTACAGAAGCAGCAGCCGAAACCGTTGATGCACAAGCCAGTGAATCGGAAGGCTAGACGCAACAAAACTAGGGTGTTATTTTAATCATTGAAATTCCTACTTATGATTAAATAGCGTTTTATTAAGTGAAAAGTAATGGAAAAACAAACAGCATAAGCCTATATTGTTGGATATTGCTCCATTACTTTTCTTTATATTGCTTCACCTTGAACAAGCGTAAACTTTTGATAAGCAAGTATTTAAGTGCCAAACACTAATTAATTGTGCACAACTTTGTTCTAAAGTATTGATTTTCATTGTTTTAATCAAACAAGGAATCCCGTTTAATTATTGTATAGTACTTATCATTCAGAAGCACATTCTGTTTTTATCATTTTTTTTTTTAAATAAACTGAAGAGTTTTCTATTGACATAAACAGTATACTCCACTCCCATTCATGAAACACCTACTCAATTCTCATCACTACTCCTACAAAGTATATTTCCCTATTGTTTTTCTAATTCAACTTTATAAGTACTACACACACAATAATTAAACGGGACTTTTTGTTTGATTAAAATGCTGAAAGTCAATGCTTTAGAACAAAATTGTGATCAATTAATTAGTGCTTGACACTTGTTAATCTAAGTTTGAATTAGTTAAAACAATCCCATCAAAGAAGTATATATTTAATCTAAGAAAAATCTACCTTGTTTGCCAAATAGCCTTTAATAATGATTTTTGGTTAAACACAACATACACTAGAGTTCTCATTTTATTGATAGAAAGCGTCCTCAATCTAATACTTATGGATTATGGTAACCACAACCTTATAGTAGTGCTTGCCTTAGTAATGCGGAAATAATAAATTGGACAATAAAGCCGAAGGGATTTTGACTTGTACGAGGCAGAAAACACAGGTATACTGTAGTAGACATATTGCAATACGTCTAGCTTTTCAAAAAAGTACAAAGCAAAATAACAAAGGCGACTAATTGATTAACTTATTATTGTAGAGTTACTCATCCTTATAGATAATTAAAAGCGACAATGCATCTTCTGCACACACACCGTCTTACAATCAACTCAACATTTATGCTCAATTTGTTTTATTAAGTACTGACATATAAGAGGAGAGATGTGAAATAATACATTCAACATGCTTAATTTATACTAATAGCCTTGTATAGCAGTTGTCAACAAAAGAATTACTCATCTCATCCCTATATCATCAACTTATTATTGTAGAATTACTTAGTTCAATTCTTTTTTTTATTCATAAAATTGATATTAATTATTTAGCCTGCTTCTATCTAGCCTATGTTTAGGTGTATTTTTCTTGTACTAAACAATGTATATCAATCTATTAATCAATGCCAACTAATTTATCAGAAAATGACTCAAATAGTTAATGGCAGTACAACAAATAGACTTAAAGTAAGCCTAAGCAATGGCAAGCAAGAAGCAACTGATTAACTCTAGCCCAAAAATTGATTTACACACAAATGGGCATTACAAATGACCTTTATATGACAAAGCCACTCCTAACAAAAGCTACCATAATAATTATGGTCAACCTCTGGTCATAAAATAGGCTATTAGCTATTGTTATGTGTAAGGCATAAAGCATAATGTCTTTAAAAACAAAGAACTATAGATAAAATATTTTTACAATCTATTAATTAATATCAAAAATATTTCGATTTTTTTAAAAAATTATGACTGTAAAATGTTAAATTTGCAGCCAAATTGTCAGCAAACATTTAATAAAAATTTTAATAAAAACATTTCCTTGTCTTATGAAAAAGATATTCAGCTTACTATTTTTCCTAACTCTTGGCATGAGCTTCGTTTTATTCACAGGCTGTGATGATGATGATGATGACCCAATAGGCGGGATTGAGGACTGTAAAGTACCTAATAGTGTAGAAGATGATTATACTGATGATGCAAATAGACTGGCTCTTAGAGCTATGCAAGCAAGTGGAATCAATGAAGTAACTATCTCTACCGCTTTGATTGACAGAATGTTAAACGCATTGGCTGTCGTCTATAAATCTGATTCTTTGGAAAGAGATACTATTGTCAGCATTTATGGTATCCACACCAACCCTACACCGGGATTCAAGCAAATCACACTTACTGTTAGCACCGATACAACACAGTACCCTTGGGTGAAAAACTGGCAAGACGGCACACGCCTGACAGGTAATAGCCAAATTGATAACTTATTAACAGTATATGGCCTAGAGTTGGGTTCTTATACCGAAATAGATATTGACCAAAATACTCGTGTAGCTTCTGTTGTGCTTAGTGCAACTAACGCGGTGAACTTAGAAGCGTTGGCTGGTACTCTTAGTACTGTTCAGGGTATCAACTTTGTACGTGTAGATGAAGATGATGCAATAAATGGCAACGACATTACCGCTTCTGAGTCTGGCAGTTTAATTACCCTCAATTACAGTGTGGCTTATAATGCAAAGGCTGATGACTGTATCAGCGATTGTACGAAAAAACGTACTTGGTCTTTTGAGGTTGACTTAGCAAACTGTACCGCAGAGTTGGTTAGTGTAACAGGTGATCCTGCTCCGCCAATTGAATAAAATAAATATCCAAAATAGACGAAAGGCTGTTGCAAGATGAACATGAACAGATAGTAAGTAAGTAAAGAAAAATCACGATTTTTCTCCAACAAACTTTCTCTCTAACAGACTAAGTATCAATCTCACATCTCCTACTCAGCTTTTTGTCTATTTTACAAAAAAAACCAGACCATAATAAGGTATGGTAGTTTGTATGCTTCGCCCCCTACTTTTTTTTACAAACAACATTCTCAAATGCTGTTCTAATAAAAGTATTCTTTGTTGCAGTTAACACTAATTGAAATAGCACAAAGTCTTGTCAATCAACCTTTTGAAAAAACATTGAATCCATTCAAGACCACACATTAACTACAATAAATTTCACATTATGAATAAGTCAGTTATTTTAGCTGTTATCATTGCTTTTTTGGTATTTATGTTTGCTTTTCAAAACATGGATGCGGTTGCTGTTAAGGCGGCGGTTTGGGACATGAAAATTCCTACGGCTTTTATCGTTGGAGCTGCATTTATACTGGGTTTTTTATCTGTTTTAATGGTATCTATTCCAAAAAATATGTCTCGCCGAAAGGCACTAAAAGATGCCAATAGTAAAGTGGGCTTGCTAGAAAATATGTTACAAGAACAGATGTTAAAAAATAAAGAATTGTTGGTAGCTGTTGAACAAAAAGCGGTGCATGAAGAAGTGAAGGAAGAAACACCAACAAATACCTTAGCTACCAACAGATCACCAGAACCACCACCGCCACCAACAACAACAGACGAAGCTTCGAGTTAACCTATATTTCCTAATAAACAAAACAGTCCGGAAATAATAAGTTGACTGGCTACTTTTTCCTGTCTCATTGTTGATATAGAAAGTAACGGGGTAAGGCAAATGCTTTTCTTTTTTTTATAAAAAAAATAAACCTACTTGGATTAAGTACCTAGCCCAAACAAAATGGCACTTTTTTGCTCAAAGCAATGAATGTCAGTTTTTTAAAACAAAATTGTGTACAACTAAATCGTGCTTGGCACTTAAATTTGATGTTGCCAATTATTCAAAAACACCAATAATAAAATAAATGATGCATTAGTTCGACTATTTGCTTACTTTTGCAACAATTTTAATCAATAGAGAAAAGCAATACCACACCAGCTATATGTTCATAGCTGTTTGTATAAAAAAATAATTCAATAATTTAACAATATATCTTTCAAAGATGAACAAACTATTAGTTGTTTTAGCTGCATTGCTGACCCTAAGCATCTCTACTTCAGTATATGCACAACATGCTACCGTAGTTTACAATTATGAACGAAACTACTTTAACGAAAATCAACCTTTGCCTGCCGAAAGTCACTTTCTTTTATCAGGAGCTATTACCGAAGACGTTACACTTGTAGGTGTTGAAATCTATAAGCCTCAAAAGCGCAATAAACCACTATATGCTACAGACTGGAAACGCCCAGCAGGTAGTGATGCAGTGCTATTTTCATTGCCTGTTAACTATAAACTAAGAGGCAATGGTGAGTACGACATCAAAATCACCTATATGCGTAATCTGTCGCAAGCAGAAAGAGAGTACTTAAAAGTACGCCTTTTCCAAACGCTTGATTCTTACCTAAGTTCTTCGCTACAAGTGAACCGTAACAATATCAAACTATTACGTTCTTCTCGTGATATGATGAATGATATGAACACGATTGTTGAGGATGGACTACAAATCTATAAAAACCGTTCGGGTTTAGAGTTTGATGGTTTTTCTGATATTGTGAAAGGAAAATTAGCGCAAATTGAAGATGTGAAATTGAAAAAAGGTAAGTTCTTATTTGGCAAAAGCAAAAAAGAATCTAAAGCCTTGTATGTACAACAGTTGATCAACGACTTAGAGCAAGTTGTACACAATGAAACAGAGCAATACCTAAACTCTGAGTTGATGACAGTGAGCGATGCAAAATGGATTACAGACTATCCTACGGGCAAAGCTCCGGGTGGCTTATCTGTAAATGTAGGTTATGGTGGTGTATATTTTGATGGTGACTTTGACGATATGGACTATGATGCTGCTCCATTTGTAGGCGTATCTTTACCATTCGGACGTACCGCTTTTTCTTCTTTCTTGGGCAATGCTTCCCTTTCAGCAGGGGTATTTTTAACCAATATGGAAAATGAAAACGGCGAAACAGTAACAGGTCCAATCATTGACAGACCTTCTTATTTGGCATTAGGTTACCGATTGTTTAGATTTGTACGATTCAATGTTGGAGCTACTTTCCTAGAAACAGAAACAAGTGCAGGAGACAACGACCTCAGTGTACGACCTTTTGTGGGACTAAGTGCCGAAATCAACTTATCGGTTGGCATCGGAAAATAATGAATGGACAAAAAGTTAAGGGATATTTGAATATTAACTAAGCAATTAGATAAACGACATCTGAACTTGCATGAATAATAAATCATCTCATGTCTTATATCTTATGTCTTATATCTTATATCTTATATCTTATGTCTTATATCTTATGTCTTATATCTTATATCTCAAATATCAACCCTTAACACCTGTCTTAATAGTTCCTATCTAAAATAAAAATAATAACCTCTTAACATATATTTCACATGAGCAAGTCCATCATTAAACTGAGTTCCTTTGTACTGCTGCTTGTATTGATGAGTGTACAGGTATTTGCACAGGAAAACGACTTTTTTGAATATAAAATTGCCCCAAAAATCGGGGTGATGAACTACTATGGTGACCTGACAGATGACTATCCGCGCATTAAAAACTATGCGAAGCTGGCTTATGGCTTACACTTCGAGCGTGCTTTATCTAAAGCACTTGCGTTGCGACTTTCTGGTACTATGGGTAAAATCACCTATGACGACCGCACCCTTGACGGCAGCGATAATCTTATCACTGACAACCCCAACTTAGAGCGTGGCCTTAATTTCGAGACAGATATTTTTGATACTTCGGCTGAATTAATACTCGGCTCTAATAAAGGTGGTTTTATTTCTCCTTATTTAACAGCAGGTTTCGGTCTTACTTTCTTTGATGTTTATGGCGATCCTGATAGAGATGGAGAATTTGATTTAGACCTACAAGAAGAACAAATTGAAGGTGAAGACTATGGCAGCATGACTTTCCATGTGCCAATTGGTCTAGGGCTTAGATTCCAATTCGGCGATCGTGTAGGCTTAAATTTAGAGACTAACTTTAAATACACTTTCACTGATTATTTAGATGATGTAAAAGAAAGAGGCGATGCAGGCGATCCTGACGCCACTAACTTGAACGATATTTACAACTTCTCTTCTGTTGCCTTGACCTATAATTTTGGCCCGAAAAAGAAAGCATTCAAAGCTCCAGTTTTGATTGCTGATAAATATTCAACCCTTACAACAGAGGATATTGAAGACCGTTTGAAAAAAGCTACAGAGCCAACAACAACCGAAGGTGTAGCTGCTACCGTAGAAGGTACGGAGGACGGTGTTAAGCCAATGACACGTAAAGAGCGTAGAAAAGCTAGAAAAGAAGGTAAAGTCAATAAAGACGATGCCAAACGCTTGAAAAAAGAAGCGAAAAAAGAAGCCAAAAAGCTGAAGAAAAATATCAAATCAGCTATCAAAGCTTGTAAGGCCGCTTGCGAAGAGCTAGAAGACCGTTCTGCACGTAAAAAATGCCGTAAAGCTTGTAAACAAGAAGAAAACTACTCGCCTTACTTAGTTCAAACAGAAGCTATTGAATTGCCAAGCGATCCAAATGCTCCTGTGGCAGAAGAAGAAAAGCAATACCAAGAGCAGTTAGATTCTCTACAAAATGTTATCCAAACCGAGCAAGAGCAACGTCAAGAAGGCAAGCCAGTTGCACCTGCTGCACCTGTTGTTGTAACACCTCCAGCACCTGCTCCTGCGCCAGCACCAATCATTGTACAACCTCCAGCACCTGCTCCTGCACCAGTTGCGCCTGCTGCACCTAGCATCAATGAAGGCGATATTCGTTCTATCGTTAATGAGCGTGATGTACAGGATTTGAAATTGCAAATGGAAATCTTGAAATTAAAGCAAGAACAGCAAAAGCAACAACCCATACCGCAGGCAGCCCCTAAAGCTGACCCAACTACGGAGATGTACAAGCTTGAAGTAGAGCGTCTACGCCAAGAAAGTATGGAGCGCAAGATTATTGGTGAAATTGAAAAGCTACGCTTAGAGATGAATAATCGTCCTGCTACCATAGAAAAAGAAGTCATCATTGAAAAAGAGGAGAAAGAGGACAAGAAAAAGTCGAAGGAAGATAAAAAATATGAGGAGACGATTGAAAAATTGAATAAGCAGTTGGAAGAATTACAGGAAGACATGCGCGATATGCAAAAGCAAAACTTATCTGCGCCCCCTCCTCCACCGCCACCTGCACCAAGCAATATTTCTAATGATGAGTTGATGAGAGAAATTGAGCGTTTGCGTAAAGAGTTAGACGATGCAAAAGAAGAAGGTAGAAGAAAGCGAATGCAAAAAGAAATTGACGAACTAAGAGCAACATTGAATAACAAAAATAATGATAGAGGGCCCGCACCAAGCGGGCCTTCCAATCAAGCTTTGTTGGAAGAAATCGCTCAGTTGAAAGCGCAAATTGCAGCTAAACAACAACCAATTATTCAGAAAAATGACAATACAGAATTAAAAAGAGAAGTCGCACAATTGCGCGAAGAACTAAAAAAAAAAGATGCGGATAATGATGCCGCCATCAACCGAAAAATTGACGGCTTAAATAAAACAATCGGCGATTTACACAACAAATTAGCGGAGGTTAATAAGCCAATTGTTGTTACTCCGCCGCCGCCACCGCCTGCACCACGCATTGTTGAAACACCGCCACCACCACCTGTTGTTGTTCCTGCTGCCCCTATCGTAGAAACAATACCTGCCCCTGCACCTCGCCGTATTATTAATACCACTGTTGCACCAGCAGCCACCCCTTCTTTGTATACAGGCAATCGCGTTGCTAATTCAGGCGTTGTACGTCCCTATCCTTGGGAAATTTACTATCAAAATGCCTCTCCTGGTAGCATTTTAACTACCCCTATTACTGCCCCTACCATCATTCGCAATACACCCACACCACGCCGTATTGTTAACACCACTCCCATTATTACCAACACTATCAGCGAGCCTGTACGAATTGTTGAAACGGCTCCTACTCCTAGCCCTGCGCCTCGTATAGTAGAAACAGAACCAATTATCCGAACACGCGTTATCAGAGCCGAAGAGCCGAGTATCCGCGAAATTGAGGTAAAGTCTTATGACGATATTGCTCGTTATGTAAAAGCTACCCTTTACTTTGATTCTAATTCTACTCATATCAAAGCCAGTGAAGCAGAAAAATTGGGCGACATCGTTACTATTCTCAATGAATATCCACAAGCAAAACTAAGCATCGAAGGTCACGCTGATAAGGTAGGTACTGCCCAGCAGAATAATAGAATTTCTGAAAAAAGAGCTTTGAGCGTTCAAAATAAATTGATCAACGATTACGGAGTTGACATTAGTCGCTTATTGATTAGTTTCTATGGCTTTCAATTTGCCAAAACAGCAGGTGCCAATCCACTCTACCGTAAAGTAGACCTTAACTTTTTGAAGTAGACTTTTAGATTTTTGGATATTTAGATTTTTGGATATTTAGACTTTTGGATATTTGGATTTTTGGATATTTAGACTTTTGGATATTTGGATTTTTGGATATTTAGATTTTTGGATATTTAGATTTTTGGATATTTAGATTTTTGGATATTTAGATTTTT
>JAHDHV010000251.1 GCA_020631155.1 Bacteroidota bacterium
TGCAAAAATTGAATTTAAGCGAAGAAGAACAACAGGATTTGGAAAGTTTTTTGGAAGGGTTGACGGGGGAGTGAGATGGTTGGAAGGTTATAAAGTTGGAGGGTTTTAAGGTTTTTGTTTTTTTAGAATAATTAATTGGATAACTTGACTATTTGACCTATATTTGAACAGTTTATTTGTAAATATAATAGGAAATGTGCAGAACAGGTTAGTAAAAGGGTGTATTTACAAGTTACCTTCTGCCAAAAAATAAATTCAAAGAAATGGGATACTATTTATCATCATTAGCTGGCTTACCAATAGAAGAAAATGTAAATGCTTATATTTTTGTAATTGGAGATAAATATCTTGGAGGAGATATGGAAATTATAGAACGTAATTTTTTAAGAATTGCACAAGACATTGGCCCTAATGCAGTTTTAGCAACTGGATTTAATCATACTGATTGGACGGATGAAGTAGGAAAAAAATTTTTAGGGAAAGATTATTATGATCTTTTTCACCTTCTTCCAGCATTATTATTAACAGATAGCCATCCAGATAATTTATCCGAAAACTCTACTAAGGTACTAATTCCACTATCAAGAGTTCGAGAAAAATTTGGAAATATAGAGACATTCATTGGAATACTTACAAGATATATAAAAACACAAAATCCAGATTTAATTGATAAATTCCAATTTGAAGAAAAACGAAACTTACAACGAATCAATGAAGTACTACATTTAAGGCCAAATTTTCTTGGAGTTGGAATCAATCTTAATGCATTATTAAAAAAAATCACAAGATAAAAGAGCAAAATAACATTAAAAGTGCAATTTAAGTAACTAAGAATGCCTCAAAATACTAATAATAAAACAAAAAAACTCTTAGTACTTATCCCCCATTACCACCAAAAAACAGTACTTTTGTCAAAAAACTACTAAAAGTTGAGGATTTCAAACTATATAAAACAATGCTTATCATTTGAGGAATACTCCTTCTCTTTAACAGAAGTACTTCATCAATCAGGTAAAAGTGAAATTGCTGTAAAAAGTGAGTTGTCAAGACTAGTAAAAAAGAAAGAAATTATTAGTCTTCGCAAAGGATTTTACCTAATCATCCCACCAAGATATGCTACTTTTGAAAAATTACCTATCCAATTGTATGCTGAAAAATTATTCAAATACTTAGAGCGAGAATACTATTTAGGGCTTTATACAGCAGCAAAAATACATGGAGCAAGTCATCAACAATTACAGCGTGATTATTTGATTATCAAGCGTCCGAAGCTAAGAGAGATAAGGAAAAAGAACATCGGAATTCGCTTCTTTACAACAACTTCTTGGCCACCTAGCAACATACAAACAAAGCGAGCAGACGCAGGCAACTACAAAATTTCTGATCCTGCTTTGACCATTACAGATTTGGTACATCATCATCCAAAACTAGGCGGATTGAACAGAATGTTATCCGTAATTGAAGAATTAGGCGAGGAATTAACGATAAAGCAAATGAAAGAGTTATTGAACTGGTATTCTTCTAAAAGTACATTGCAAAGAGTAGGTTATCTCCTTGAAGAACTTGACATACATCCTGAAATTACGGAATACTTGTATGAACGACTAAAGCAAAAACCATTTTATCCCGTCTTGTTAAGCCCAAAAAGAAAAGAGAAACCTGGGTCAGTCAAAAACCGATGGAAAATTGATGTAAACATTAAACTAGACAGTGATTTATGATACCCAAACCAGCTATATCAAAATGGCGAATACATAACAACACAACAAAATCCTTAGAACTTTTCCCCAATAACCACCGAAAAACAGCACTTTCCGCAAAAATTTACTAAATCGTCAATACAAATTAAGTATACTTTAAACATCTACTTGTCTTTCGCTAGTTTTTTATTGAGAAAATAGATTTAATAAAGTTAAAATTCATTCAATAAAAACCTTTGATTATCAATTATTTATAAGAATTATCTAAGCCTCAAAAAGTGTGACCTCTCTGAGGTCAAAAAACACAGTTTCACCTTTTCCTAACATACTTTGACCCTGCTAGGGTCATTTATCGCCTAGTGACCGCAGCGCGGTCAAAGTATGTTAGCTAAATATTTAACCTAATTACACGACCCTAGCAGGGTCGCACCCTATTTAACAGTATAAGTAAATTGTAATCAACTTAATAGAAATGATGTGTTTTTTGTTTTAAATTCTCATTTTCTTACTTTGAAACCAACGAAAACCAACATCTAACTTCTAATCTCTGATTTCTAACAAAAAAACAATGATAACAATAGAAACAAACAGATTGATTTTACGAGAATACACAATATCAGATTGGGAAGCGGTTCATAAGTACGCACAAAATGGAGCTATACTAATTTACGAAGTTTGGGGACCAAATACCGAAAAACAAACCAAAGAATTTATTAAAAAAGCAATCGAGGACAGTCTAAAAGTGCCAAGGTCGGCATTTGAATTATGCATAACGCTTAAATCAAATAAAAAATTGATTGGTGGAACTGGGTTTAGGATAAAACCTGACAATCCGCAAAGGGCTGATTTTGGGTATATCATCAATCCCGAACATTGGAATAAAGGATACGCAACTGAAGCTTCATTAGGTCTTATTGATTATATGATTAAGCATCAAGGTATTTCGGAAATAGAAGCTACTTGTGATTGTTTGAATCTCGCTTCGGTAAAAGTCCTTCGCAAATGTGGCTTGAAGCTGATGAAAACAGTAAAAAATGACCGAGAGATAAAAGGCAGAATGAGAGATACCTACTATTTTGAAAAAAGAGTCAAAGAGCCTAATTGAGTACTTAGACATAAGATTTGAGACATGAGACGTGAGATAATTAACTCACTATTAATGATTTATGAAAAATTCAATAGTTGTTTAATTTTGTCTAGTTACTTAAGTGCCAAGCACTATTTAATTGTGCACAATTTTGTTCTAAAGTATTAGAAATGAGTAGTTTAGTCTTTTTCTATCGTAGCATTAATTTTGTCTAGTTACTTAACTCCACAGATGTTCCCAATAATAAAAACTAAATTTGTAAAATTGAGTTAAAAATGTTAATTTTGAGTTCAGAATTAACATTTTCACACATGAAAGTTGAAGCTACACCAAAAATATTGAGGACTAATGAGTTGATTAATGATTTTTTTACTCAAAAATATGCTGATTTTTTAAAGTTAACAGATGCCCGATATTTTTATTGGGCTGAATTAAAACATAGAAAAAACCTTCCTTATAACGATCCTGTCAAAGCTTGGAGTCTTGTGAAATTGCATAGAGGTATAGGTATACATTGCAAGAAATTGTTTTTTGCCAAAGAACCATTTCACTATTGTTTAACTGAGGTAATTCAAGAAAAACTACACGAATTTGATTTAAAATTAATTGGTGGATTGTATAAAGACCCCATTACGCCATCGGATAAATTGGAATATCTAAAAAACTCCATTTTGGAAGAAGCTATTTCTAGCTCTCAAGCTGAAGGAGCGTCAACAACTACGGAGGTGGCTTTAGCGATGTTAAAATCTGGTAGAAGCCCTCGCGATGAATCGGAGCAGATGATTTTCAATAATTTACGAAGTATACAATTCATTAAAGAGGAAATGGATAAGCCACTGGATTTTGCCTTAATTATTGAGTTACACAAAACAATGACCGCCAATACAAGTGCAGAATATTGTGTAGGGGATTTTAGAAAAAAACAAATTTATGTTCAAGATCATATAGATGGGGAGATTGCTCATACTCCACCAAATGCCGATGTAGTCAAACAGTATATGGAAGATTTATGTAAATTTGTGAACGCTGATAAGCCTTTTATACATCCAATTATCAAGGCTTCCATTATTCATTTTATGATTGGCTATATTCACCCTTTTATGGATGGAAATGGCAGAACAGCGAGAGCATTATTTTATTGGTTTTTATTGAA
Organism: Bacteroidota bacterium; assembly: GCA_020631155.1. Taxonomy (GTDB): domain Bacteria; phylum Bacteroidota; class Bacteroidia; order Chitinophagales; family UBA2359; genus JAHDHV01. Next base: position 3,941 of record JAHDHV010000251.1, read on the forward strand.
AAAAGAGTATTCTTTAATTGAAAATATTTCTATATCAAGCGTTATTTTGGAGTCAAGGATACAATACGATAAAGCTTTTTTAAAAACGGAAAATGACGACAATGACCTCACTTATTTTATCAATTACTCCATCAAAACGCTGCGAATTGCTTTTGAAAGACTGATTGAATATCGAGATAAAAAGAAAGAAAATGTAGATCGTGGAAAACTAATTGCCTATAAAATATTGAATAAAGGGATGAATAAAAGGCAAGCCGATTTATTGGCCTATTTATACACAAAAAAGAATGTTGAAATAAACATTACTACCTATGCAGCGAAAAACGAAATTGTGCGACAAACAGCGAGAAAGGATTTAAAGGAATTGGTCAATGCTGGATTAATTACAGAGTACAAAGACGGTCGGAATGTTATTTTCAAAATTTCATCAAAAGATAAGGTCAATCAATTTTTAGAAAATACATAATGACATAAAAAAAAACTCCATAGCACTTAATCAGCACTATAGAGTTTTTTTTAAAAATTGCTTATTATTAAATTGTCAAACGACAACATATAGACAATTCATTATCTCCTGTCTTAAATCCAAGTAAAAAAGCCCCTACCCTACTTACCATCAGGGGGTGGAGTGGTGACAAAACCTTTCATAGCAACAGTAGCTGTAGACGGCTTGCCATTGGTTTTAATGGTCACAGTTTTATTTTGAGAACCCAACTTTCCAGTCGTATCAAATACTACCTTAATATTTGCATCTTCGCCGGGCATAATTGGATGCTTAGGATAGGCAGGTACAGTACACCCGCAACTAGAATTAGCATCTTTAATGATTAACGGCTCTCCACCCGTATTTTTGAACGGAAAAACATGTGTTACCTTATCTCCTTCATTCACTAGACCAAAATCATAGGTTCGACTTTTAAACATAATCGCCGCTCCTCCTTTTTTTGATTTCGCTTTTGGCTTTGCTTTGGGCTTCGGGGCAGGCTTCGGTTTTGCTTTCGGCTTTGGAGCAGGCTTTGGTTTTGCTTTCGGCTTTGGAGCAGGTTTCGGTGCTGCCTTCGGCTTTGGAGCAGGTTTCGGTGCTGCCTTCGGCTTTGGAGCAGGCTTCGGCTCTACCTTCGGCTTTGGAGCAGGTTTGGGCTCTGCCTTCGGTGCAGGTTGTCGAGGCTGTGAACTAATATTGACAGCTTGCGATTGAGCAATCACCTGCCGACTATTAGGGGTAGAATTTGGTTGTGGTGGTGGAGGCGGTGGTGTAGTTTGTGTAGACATGGTTTGCGGCTGTGAACGCAATAATACCTGACGCTGTGCATCTGTATTTGGCGGATTTTGTGCAGTTATGCTCTCCCTACTAGGTGGCGGTACTGGCTCAGGAGTTGCCTTTAGTTTAGGGGCAGGCTTTGGAGCAGGTTTCGGCTTTGCTTTAGGCTTGGGAGCAGGTTTCGGTTTTGCCTTTGGCTTGGGAGCAGGTTTCGGTTTTGCTTTTGGCTTGGGAGCAGGTTTCGGTTTTGCTTTTGGCTTGGGAGCAGGTTTAGGTTTTGCTTTGGGCTTCGGAGCAGGTTTTGGCTTTGCTTTGGGCTTCGGTTCTGCTTTTGGCTTGGGAGCAGATTTCGGTTTTGCTTTTGGCTTGGGAGCAGGTTTGGGTTCTGCCTTCGGTTTAGGCGCAGGCGTTTCGCTTTTTACTTCTGTTGTTTTAGCTGCCAACAATTCTGTTTCCTCAGCCTTACTTTCATCTGTTGTTGTTTCTGCTTCCATTTCTGCAATCAAGGCAGCATTTTCATCTACATTTTCATTGTTTAACGTATCTTCCTCACCATTGTAGGTAAAGTCATCTTCTGAGCCTAAAGACTCCTCTGCCGACTTGGTAAGTACCGTTCCATTGTTTGATTCATTGCTTTTTTTCTCTGTTAATTCACTACAGCTATAAAAGAGGCAGATAGCTGTGACTAATGCCGCTAAAGTAGCCACATATCTCGTTTTTGTCATCTTGAAATTGAATTTTTATTGTTATAAATTTACAAAAATATGACGTTCTTTCTAAAAATAGTCACCCGTCTTTTTTTTATGTCTAAATAATATTTATTTTAAAACGACTGATTACTAAAACTTTGTATACAAAGAGGGAAATTTGGTAAAAATTATGCCAAATATTATGCCGTTTTCTCATTAAATATGTAAAAGATGGTATATCTTCTCCCCTTTCCAGTGCCTTGTTTCTAAAATCATTTTTGAGCTTTTTGATTTTAAAAAAAATTACAAGATAGACATTAGTAATTCTACAATAATAGGTTGAACCAGTCGCCTTTATTATTTTGCTTTATGGTTCAACTTATTATTTCCGCATTACTTAGAAGCTTGACAATGCTAAATAGTTTTATAGTAATTGCTTATTTCTGCCGCATGATTAAAATTATATGCTTGAAAAGTTTTTTGGAAAGTAAAAACAGGTAGGATAGTTTTATAGCACTGTAGTTAGCACAAGAAAATTACTGCTACACCCCAAAAATTGAGTGGTATTAAAGGCATTAAGCTTGACACAATTGCCCCCTCTAACTGAAAGCCGTCTATAGCAATCACATTGAAGTTTGCACTACCATTATAACATTTACAGAAAAAAAATAGGTATTAAAAGCCTACTAAACCACGACCAATTTTCTTAATCCGCCCTTCACTCTTTAGCTTTTTCATTAGCTTATCTAAAATTCCATTAATAAAGTCCTTGCTTCTAGGAGTGCTGTAAACTTTTGAAATTTCTATATATTCATTAATAGATACCTTGATCGGTATTTGTGGAAAATGTAATAATTCACACAAAGCCATTTTCATCAAAATAATATCTACTTGTGTGATGCGCTCAATTTCCCAATTTTTAAGTTGCTGTGAAACTAATTCTACAAACGTTTCATCGTGCTTAATGCTTTTTTCTAATAATTCATAGCAAAAATTAATGCGCTCCTTCCAATCCGATTCGTTGAATACGATGTTGTAGTTTCCTTTGCCGCCTACCCGATACTGTGTAATTTTATTGAGTACTGCTGCCTGTGCTAAATCGTCATCATCAAACCAATTTAAAAATATATCTTCCAAAATCCCTGTATACAATTCATTTACCAACATTTTTTTAGTAAACAAAAACTTGATGATATACTGATCGTCTTTGATTTTGGAATCTTTATTTTCAATATATTTAATATACGCTTTATCCTGAACTAAGTCGCGATAAATTTTCTTGACTACATCATTAGTTAATAAGTGTTGAAACTTTTCTTTCTTAACAAACTCCTGAAAAGGCACATCAGTATAAATGCTTTGCAACAACTTATTTTCAAATATTTTTGTAATAAAGTCTTGCTCTTTGATACTATTTAGCAACTTTTTTGCTTGTATTTTTTTATCTTCAAATACATATTGAGCTACTCTTGTAATAGTATACAAATGAAACAGATACAACTTGTGAGCATCTTTCACACTCCTTGCCAAATTCTTTTTAATTCCTATTATGTTTGCACTAGGATTTTGTTGGCGCGCATACAATGCTTGCATTACCTTCGTCCGCAAATGTCTTCTACTAAGCATTAGGTTGTAAATTATATAAGATTAGTTATTCACACTTATTGAAATGAATGTGTGGGAAATAGTGAGTTAATCAATAATGTGGGAATAGTACGCTCTTTCAAAAAAATAACAACAATCATGTTCATAAGTTTTAAAAAGATATTTAGAAATGACTTTCAATGATTATTGAACACCAACTCCCCTCTTACACACTTATTATGAATAAATGCATATGCAAATATAAGAACTAATTCGCCAAGTACTCATAAACAAAAATAAGTACAAAAGAACAAAAAACATACAAAAAAAAACACTCCATATGTATCTGTCAATGTCTATTACTTTCCATTTAGGTACTTAAAAGCTATTACTCTAACTACACTTCAATAAACAAGCGTTAAACAACTATTCAAGCACAATTAATTATATTGCGTTTTTTACCTTGAATAATTTTTCACAAAATTAACCCTTTTTACACAAAAAAATAGTTATTTAACACTTTTATCCTACTTACTCACCCAAAAATAAACCTAAAACATGCCAAACATCACGATTTCAAAAGACTTAAAACAAAAATGTCCTCAATTAGCACTAGGCTGTATACATTGTGCGGTTAAAATAGTTGCCCATCGCGCCGACTTATGGACAGAGATACAAACCAATGTCAACAAAATTGCTGCTAAGTGGGCACTTAGCGATATTAACCAGTTGCCAAATATTGCCGCCGCCCGTACTGCCTATAAAGCATTGGGCAAAGACCCTAGCCGTTACCGATTATCTGCCGAAGCACTCCTACGGCGAGTAGTCAAAGGCAAGGGCATTTACCAAATCAACAATGTGGTAGACCTCCTCAACCTGACTTCCATAAGAACAGGCTACTCCATCGGCGGCTATGATGCAGATGCCATAGAAGGAGCAATCACTGTCGGCATTGCACAAGAAGGCGAACCCTATGAAGCCATCGGCAGGGGTGCCTTAAATATCGCTTACCTACCTACTTTTAGAGATGAAAAAGGAGCTTTCGGTACACCAACCAGCGATTCAGCGCGCACTTGTGTACAACTAACAACACAACATTTCTTAATGGCTATTGTTGACTTTGAAAAACAAATATCACTGCAAAAATCAATTAACGATGCTGTATTATTACTAGAAAAATATGCGGATGCCACCAATATTCAAACTTGGATTGTACATTAATGAATGGAAAACTTTATAAATGGAAAGTTGAAAATGGAGAATGGAAAATTCTATAAATGGAAAGTTGAAAATGGAGAATACAAGTCCAAAAAGCTAAAAGTCCAAAAAGCTAAAAGTCCAAAAAGCTAAAAGTCCAAAAGTCTAAAAATCCAAAAGTCTAAAAATCCAAAAGTCTAAAAATCCAAAAATCCAAAAATCCAAAAATCCAAAAGTCCAAAAGTCCAAAAGTCCAAAAGTCCAAAAGTCCAAAA
>JAHDHV010000252.1:0-6165 GCA_020631155.1 Bacteroidota bacterium
ACACCTATACCGGGCTGCGTCCCTTGTGATACAAACAGCGATTGCGATGATGGCAATGCTTGTACTACTGACGAATGTTGGATGGGTATGTGTATGAACACACCAATAGTAGGTTGTGTCCCTTGTGATACAAACAGCGATTGCGATGATGGCAATGCTTGTACTACTGACGAATGTTGGATGGGTATGTGTATGAACACACCAATAGTAGGTTGTGTCCCTTGTGATACAAACAGCGATTGCGATGATGGAGACCCATGTACTATTGACGAATGTTGGATGGGTATGTGTATGAGTTCACCAATAGCAGGTTGTGGTGGTTGTACTACAAATTACGACTGTGATGATGGCAACCCATGTACTATTGACGAATGTTGGATGGGTATGTGTATGAACACACCTGACGATAGTAAATGTAATGATGGAGTTAAATGTACAGATGACACTTGTGATCCAGTGGCAGGCTGTCAATATACCCCTAATGATGACATGTGTGATAATGGAGACCCTTGTACCATTAATACTTGTGATCCTGTTCAGGGCTGTATAAACACTCCTGTTACTTGTGATGATTATGTAGACTGTACCGAAGACACTTGTACACCTTATGTTGGCTGTGTCTATACGCCAAATAATAGTCATTGTGATGATGGAGATGATTGTACAACAGACATCTGCGATCCTGTAGCGGGCTGTCAGAATCATGTAATAACCGATGAAGGTGGTTCTTGTGAAGGCTGCCGAACACAAACACAAGGGGGTTGGGGTGCGAAACCGAAAGGCAACAACCCAGGACGTTATTTACACAACAACTTTGATGCGGCTTTCCCATATGGCTTAACAGTAGGTTGCACTGGCGGATATACAGTCACTTACACTTCTGCACAAGCAATTACGCACGGACTGCCACAAGGCGGCACAGCAGCAGTTTTAAGCAGCTACTATGTTAACCCAACAACGTCAGACATCAACAATGTCTTATTAGGGCAAATAACAGCACTTAGTTTAAGTCTCGGATTTGATGCTTACAGTCCTATGTGGGGATGTGACAATGGTAATTTAGCAGATTTAGTGATTGTTTCAGGTACTTTTAGTGGCTACACCATAGGCGAGGTATTAGAAATTGCCAATCAGATTATAGGTGGTTGCTCTAATACTTACTCACTGACAGCGATTAATGAGGCAGTTACAGCTATTAACGAAAATTTTGTAGATGGTACAACCAACAATGGCTATGTAAATTGTTGTACAGCAAGCAACAATGGCGAGCAACAATTTAACAAAACCACTAACAAGCCAGTAGAAACCATCACAAACATTCAATTATATCCAATACCTGTTCAAAAGCAATTGACCATTGACTACAACACAGCGATAGAAGAAGAAATTCAAATCGCTGTATTTGACATCACAGGAAAAATGTTACTCAACTTGAATAGTAACACCCAAAAAGGTGCTAATCGCTTAACAATAGACACAAATGATTTACCATTGGGCGTTTATATGTTGCATATCCAAACAACTTCCACGATTAAAACAGCGAAATTTACCAAAATTGAAGCAACTCATTAAATAGCCAACAGCTTATTAATGACTTATTTCACTTGATACATTGACAAAGGCTTACACAGTATAAAACTGTGTAAGCCTTTTTTTATAAAAATATTAATTAAAAACAACACTATTATCTAGTGTATTTCAAATACTGTATTTTTCAAGTAAACAGTTTGTGCTTACTTTGATGGCTCGTGAATTTGTGATTAGTGATTCGTTTTTGGACTTTTTGATTTCTTTTTAAACGATCTCTATAACGACGGACTTATTCATCACAATATCCTAAAAATCAAATAATTACATAAATTAAAAAACAAAAACAAATGTATAATGACTAATCACTGATCTCTAATTTCTAAAAGCTAAATAGCTTTAGAGTTTGGAGCTAAATTGTTTTTTTACCTTTTGTTTTATTGATTAAAGTAATAATAATTTAATTAAGATTTGTATAGATGTAGCTAACAAAAAAAATAAATTTTATTTAAAAAAGTTATTAAAAAAATAAAAAACTTTAAAACCTTGTAACTTTGCAACCTTCCAAACTCCAAAAATAGCTAAAAGTCCAAAAACACAGTTTTACAGTACCTTACACATAGTTATTTAAAAATTCATTAAAAAAAATAACTTTTCCGCCAGAAAGTGTTTACATTTTTACTTTTAAACAGACTATAGCTTATAGGAGCGAACTTACAGAATATTGAATGAAAATTGATTACTCAGATAGTGAATTAGTCCATTTAATTCAGAGAGGCGGAAAAGGTAGAGCACAAGCAATTGAATATATATATCAATCTAATAGAATACTCACTCTATTAATTGAACAATATTTGAATAAAGCAATGCCTAAGAAATCGGCAGAGGAAGGAGCAGAAGGCATCTATCATCTAGCCATTGTTATACTAACAGAAAAAATCATAGATGGGAAATTGACTATACAACAATCAATTAAAAGTTATTTGAAAGGCATTGTTATTAATTTATCTAAACAAAAAATTGAAGCTACTGCTAAAAAAGCTACTGTATCTTTTGATGAGCTAGAGGAAAACCACTTCACAGAAGATAATTTTTCAGAAAAGCATTTGTTGGATAAAGAATGGAAGTTTTGTATCAATAAAGCTTTTGAAAAATTAACCAGCAATTGCAAAAAATTATTGCGTTTCAGGATGTTGCGTTATCCTTTTAAAGAAATTGCCCAGAAAATGGGCTATAAAAATGATACAGTAGCTAGAATCACACATGCTAGATGTCGTCAGAGTTTAATAAATATCATTCAAAACGATGTTGAATTGCAACAACGCATTGATGAATTACTAAAAGACCCATAATATTTATAGCTGTATGATAGATGATGAACTAATTGTAGCTTATGTAGAAGGACAGTTACCAAACACAAAGAGACAAGCCTTTGAAAACTTGATGCAACAGGATCAACTGCTTAAACAAAAAGTATTACAATATAATAGAGCTTATAAAATCTTAGTAGCTGATAGGAGAATACAATTGTTACAAACAATACAACAATTGGCTAACAAAGAAAAGGAGGGCTTAAAGTGGCCAAAACGTTTAAGAAAGTGGTCATTAGGTATATTAAAACAATCCTCTAAAAAAAATGATACTGTTTGGCAAATAGTCCTACAACAGTTCACACCATATCCTGCTGGACTTAGCCTAAAAGGAGTAAATGAACCAGAAGGAAAATCCCCATTTTATCAAGCAATTACACATTATAATCAAGGCAACTATAGTATGGTCATCTCATTATTAGAGGCTTTGCCCAATAATACTGGAATAGATACCTTAATGGTTAATTTTTACTTGGGAAATGCTTATTTGGCTAATCAACAGCCTATACAAGCGATACAAACTTTCAGCAATCTGCTGTTCCAAAACCCTAAACTTAGCCATGCCATTAGTAATGCTTCTGAATGGTATTTGGCCTTAGCCTACTTAGGTAGTGAACAACAAACAAAAGCCATACAACTACTACAACACATTGCTGATTACTCAGAAGATATTTTTTACCAAAAAAAAGCAACAGAGACATTGATGCAGTACAAAAATTCAAATATAAAGCAATAATTGGGCTATTTATTGTAATCAGTTTTCAGGTGTAGTTTAAATGGGGCTGTTGATTATCAGTTTTTTTATGATAAATATATAGTGAAAAAAGCTACCACAACATAGCATGTTCACAACTTTATACATTTACATTAAACAACCGACTATCTCAACAGCCCTTATTTTATGATAGAAGTTAGTGATTAGTGATTAGTGATTAGTGATTGAAAATAACATTTTTTTTTTAAAATATAATTTCTAAAAGTCCAAAAGTCCAAAAGTCCAAAAAGCCAAAAAGCTAAAAAGCCTCCGCTAAATGGATGTAAAAACGCCTGTCTCCTTCATTAGAAATACCATAATCTAAACGCAATTTAGCACGGTATCCTTTAAATAAATTGTAGCGCAAACCCACACCGAGAGAGCTTTTAAACTCACGCCAGTCAAAATTGCGAAAGTCACTTTCCACATCACCAACAGAAGAAAAGACCACGCCACCAATACGCCCAGCAATGGGAAAACGATATTCTGTTTGCACCAATAATAACTTTTTATCTCTATACTGCCCTGTATTAAAGCCACGCATAGAGCGACTATTGCCTATTTCTGCCAACATATGAAAAGGTGCTTCTCCTGTGATGCTCTGTACAATAGCTTGCACCCCTAACACGCTGCGATAAGATAATGCAAAATATTGACGCAGATCCATGCGTAAATCTATCATCTTATACCGCCCCCACAAGTTGTTAGCTATCAACAAAGATACATTGTAAAAGCCTCCTGTTAATGGCGACATGCGGTTATCACGCGAATCAAAATCTATGGAAGCTCCTACCCTTGATACCAAATCTTTGCTTTCGCTCCCCAAAATCTGTCCACTTTCTAATACGCCACCAGGTTGCGCTTCAATAATATTGTAAAAACGCTGTTCGTATTGAAACTTCAAATAAAAGTTTTCCAATAATTTCAAACGTTGACGCAATTCTAACGTATAATATTGTGCTTTGTAATCTTCTGGTTGGTTCAATCTATTTTCACCAATACCATGAAAAGCCAGCGGATAGTCATACACAAAAGAGGTCAAGTCGGTTGCAAATTGTAATAAATTCACATTTTCTTGTGGATCTCTTTTGCCATCTGCTAAGGTCTGCGCCCAGCTTGTAGATGATATAAATAGAAAAAAACAGCAATAGGTAATACTCAATAAATAAATATGAGAAACAATATGTTTGGTAGTAGCTTTATGTAAAAACTCAAAGAAGTTTAACATATACTATAAAGTTGTGATTTAGCAATTTGCTGAATAGATTTTTATAAATATTAGACAGGACATTTAAAATGTAGTACCATTGATTAGCAATTTTTTAGAGTACCTCTACACATCAATTGTTCTGTCTACTAGCTAGTTAATAACTAACTGAAGTAAGCATATACATAGGAAATTAGAGGCTTGCATGATGGATATATCCATCATAAATCACTAATAATGAGCCAGTTACCTTGCATCTTATAGCTCATATCTTACGTCTAAATACTTAACTCCTGTCTAAGACGAAAAAATCATGCAAAGTTACAGAAATTTGCCTAATAAGTAGTAACCTAAAAATACATGAACCCTATACATTTAATAAACGTTTTTTTTGTAAAAAAATAAGTCAACAAATAGTCATCACACAACAATTTTGCTAAAATCAATAACTCAACCTATGTCTACAATTCAAATAATTTGTCCCAATTGCCAACAACAAGTTGGTGCAAATGATGTGAACATTGCCAGTACCATTGCTAAATGTAGCCACTGTAATCATTTATTTCATATTGAAGACCAGCTACAACAAAGTGATGATTTAAGCACCTCCTCCCCTGCCAAAAAACAGCTTAATATGCCCATGCCTAAAGGTATAGAAACCTATGAGTGGGGCGGTGAATTGCACATTGAGCAAAAATGGCGGCATTGGCTTTACCTTATTTTTGGTATATTCTCTCTCCCTTGGTTGGGAGCTGTTGCCGCTTGGATGTGGTTGGCACCGTTTCCACTAAGTTTATTTGGAATGATTCATGGCACTGTAGGGCTTATATTTTTGTATATTGGAATAACAGGTTGGCTAAATGTCACCCACATTAATGTCAATCAATATGACCTCAGTATACAACACAAACCGCTTTGGTGGTTTGGAAATAAAACCATACCTACAAGCAATATTAAACAAGTATATTGTCAAGTAAATATTAAACGAAATAAGGGCAGTGAAACACGTAATTATGATGTATTTGTAATGACACAGGATGATAAATCCATCAAAATACTTTCACAATTAATGAAAAAAGAACAAGCCCTATACATTGAACAAGCCATAGAGCGTTTTTTACAAATAGAAAACACCCCCGTTTCAGGGGCAATTAATGAGTAGACTTTTTGGATGTTTAGATTTTTGGATTTTTGGATTTTTGGATTTTTGGATTTTTGGATTTTTGAGATCAGAAGTTAGTTTTAAAAAAAATCGTAATTAAAATATCATTCGTAATTCGTAATTTCTAATTCGTAATTATTACACC
>JAHDHV010000252.1:6265-8936 GCA_020631155.1 Bacteroidota bacterium
TCGTAATTAAAATATCATTCGTAATTCGTAATTTCTAATTCGTAATTATTACACCCCATGTCTGAAAATAGTATTGTAGCTTCCGTTTTATTGTTAATAATCGTTGGAGCATCCTATCAAGGCTTTCGAAATGCTGCTTTTTTTGATAAATACAGCTTTCAGGTAGATAAAATTTTAATTGGCAAAGACTTTCAGCGTTTATTAACGTCAGGATTTTTACATATTGGCTGGATACATTTAGCCTTCAACCTAATAGCTCTCTACTCTTTTAGCTTAACAGTAGAACGGCTACTGGGAATTTCTATGTTAACACTTATCTACTTTAGCAGCCTTATGGTAGGCAACTTACTAGCCCTATATTTTCACCGTCAACATGGCGACTATACCGCAGTCGGCGCATCAGGGGCGGTAAGTGGCGTTGTTTATGCCAATATTTTTCTACATCCCTATGGCGAAATAGGGTTTATATTTATTCCAATTGGTATTCCCTCATGGTTTTTTGCACTCGCATTTGTACTCCTATCCATTTATGGCATACAAACACAATGGGGCAATATCGGACATGAGGCACATTTAGGTGGCGCGTTAACAGGCGGTTGTATCACCCTTGCACTACAACCTACCTTATTACAACAATATCCATTAATTATTTTGGGTATTCTACTGCCTTCAATAACTTTTTTATACTGGGTAATACGAAAACCCGAATATCTGTTAGTGCCTAATTTGTGGAAAAAAAAGGCACAAATGGCTGCTTTCGGAAAGCGATTAAATACCGCTAAAACAACACTTTCAACTGAGGAAGAACTCAATCAACTGTTGGAAAAAATTAGTGAACAGGGTTTAGATTCTTTAACCATTCAAGAAAAAAAACAACTGGATAAATTGTCTCAAAAAAAGTAAAATAAAATTTAATATGTCCAGACAATTGAAGGATTCACTTTATGGGCTTATCTTTGCAAACAAACATAAAATGTAAATAGTAGAAACACAAGATATTGTGTCTCTACAAGATATTGTGTCTCTACAAGATATTGTGTCTCTACCATTTCAACAATTTTCTTTATGCTTTAATGGATGCGTTATGAAAAACACCTATTTAACTATAGTATTTCTATTAATCCTACACATTAGCACCCAAGCACAAGAACAACTGATCGTTGCAGGACAGATCAAACATCTTCAAGATAAAACAGCTAACCTTATTTTTCGCCCTAATCTGTTGATTCAGCAGGGTTTACAGTTTATGGACACGATTGATGCAGAGGGCAATTTTAGGCTTTCTTTTACGCTTAATCAGCCATTTGTAGGCCAATTTGTGCATGGAAAACAAAATATTCCCCTTTTTTTACACCCCGGCGACAGCCTTTACCTAGCTTTTGATGGTAAAAAAATGAGGCGGAGTATACAGTTTTCAGGCAAAACGCCTTGTGTTGCCAATAACCGCTTCCTCACCACTTATTACAATAAATTAACCAATGATATAACATTAGGTTCCAGAGATTTAATCAAGCAGCTAGAACCCTTTGCCTATCAATACTATGGCGATAGCTTGCAAAAATATTATCATCAATCCTTAACACAGTACAACCAATCTCATCCTTTGACAGATGAGTTTGTCGCATTAATGCAGGCTAAAATTAACTATGCAACTGCCATTTCTTACATCAGCTACCCCTATTTACACCAACGCCTCAATCGCTCAAACAGCCTGCCTACATTACCCGATGATTATTATGATTTTTTGGGGAAAATAGCTCTGCAATGGGAACAAGGTGTTTATTTGCAAGAATATGTAGATTTTATAGATGCCTATTTGTCTGATCAGGTAATGAGAAATATGCAGAAGGAAAAAGGTTATGATTTTAGCAATATGTATGGCGATAAGGCCGATATTGCACGACAACACCTCAGCAACCGCCCCCTTTATTTTATGCTGGCAAAACTCATTATGGATGGCTGTATGCGTGGCAAAATAGAACGTTTAGTCCCTGCCTATGACTATTTTAACAATCACAATCCTTATGCAGAATATGCAAAAGTGGTGGATAAAATTTATGGCGACTTCAAGCATTTAGCGGCTGGCAATCCTGCTCCAGATTTTCCCCTAGAAACACTGGACAGCCAAACCATTAACATCAGCGATTTAAAAGGCAAAGTCGTTTATGTTGATTTTTGGGCAACTTGGTGTATTCCCTGTAAGCGCGAATTTCCGCACGCCCGAAAGCTAAAAGAACGCTTTAAGGAAGATGAGGAAGAAGTCGTTTTCTTATACATCTCTACCGATCAAGCTGCCGAAGAAGAAGTTTGGCGAAAATTTGTTCCCGAAAACGATATGGTTGGCTTGCAAACAATGGCCAAAGAGTCAAGGGCTGCCCTTAGCAATGCCTACAAACTACACAGTATTCCGCGCTATGTCCTCATTGATCGAGAAGGCAATATCGCCGATAGCCGAGCCAAACGCCCTAGTTCTAGCGATGGTATTTACAACGACATCAAACGTTTATTGAATAAAAAACAAGGAGTAATGCCCCATGATAACTGGAATAAAATCTTTGAAGAAATACAAGACGAAGTAGAATATCCGTTGGAAGAATGGGAAGATGAGTGATCTTATTAATTACGAATTACGAATTACGAATTACGAATTACGAATTACGAATTACGAATT
>JAHDHV010000253.1 GCA_020631155.1 Bacteroidota bacterium
TTTTCTGATGTCATATCGTTAATATACAAAATATTCCTAATCTACCATTGTCAAGTGACAATTATCAATCAAAAATGATTTATAGTGATTATTCAAATTTATCTATTTTAAAAAAACGTTTAGGTATTCAGCATAAAACTAGAAACTGGTTAAAAAATATCACTTTTCAAACAGAAATGCCTAGTGATCATTTAAAAGCAGACATTGAGTTGGCTTATCATCTGCCATTGAGCAATGAAAAAGCACGTTCAGAAAGCATTATCAGCCCTATTTTGCGAGAAGTATTTAGAAAAAACAAAATTAGTTTTTTTTCTGGCTATGGATTTGCTGTTGATAATACTAAAGGATTAACAGGTAATTGCGATTATTTATTTGCTGCTCGGCCTGAATTGATAGAAGTAGAACAGCCTGTTTTTTGTTTGGTTGAAGCCAAAAAAGGTGTTGTAGAAGAAGGATATGCACAATGCGCTGCTGAAATGTATGCCGCAAAATTGTATAATGAACAGGCAGGCGAGCAAACCGACATTATTTATGGAGCAGTTTCTAACGGCCATGAATGGGTATTTTTAAAACTGGAAAATGATACTGTTCTTATTGATAGTCAAAGGCTTTACATCAAAGAGTTGCCTGCTATTTTAGGTATTTTGCAATGGATTATTGAGCAGTTTTGAGGCAATTAAGTGCCAAGCACTATTTAATTGTGCACAATTTTGTTCTAAGAGGTTGTCTTGATTTTATCTTTTGGCTTAGAAAATGCGTCTTTTGCTATTGTAACATTAATTTTGTCTAGGTACTTATACTACTCAGAAAACAAAGCTCACAAATATTTATTTTCCTGAAAAACAAATATTTGTGAGCTGTATTTTGATAACATTTTGCTATTCTCTAAATTTTTGACACACTCTATTCAAATAATCAGTACAATATCAGCTTTAATTCTCCTAATAAGCTTTCATTTGCTCTAATTTTTTTGAGTACATTAGACAGCCTACTTTTAGAGACCGCAGTATTTTGATAGTTCATTTCTCTGGCAATGCCTTCATGACAGTATTCTTGTAAATAGCGCAAATCTATCAGCATTTTGGCAGTTTCATCTAATCGGTTAAATAGATAAGTAATTAGCTCTTCCATTGTTTCTTGTTTTCCTACAAATGCAACTTGTTGATTGTTGTTTTCTAGTCTCTGTTGATGAAATTGCTCTTCCTGTACTTGCTGCCCTATTTTCAAACGTCTATAGTTATTCAGCAATTTATAACGAGCTATTTTTATTAAAAACCATTTAACCATATCTGCTGGAACATTAAAATTGTCTTTTTGCACATTTTTTAAAAAAATAATAAAAGCTTCATGATAATAATCTTCAATATCCTCGCGTGAAAGCAGGAATTTTTTTTCAAAATATTTTCTAAAAAACCCATAATTAGTTTTATAAATTTCTTCCCATGCCTTATTATTAAGGTTATTTTTATTAGCGTTCATATTTAGTACAATTTTGTGCTTAGTGTAAAAGAGTTTGTATTTTTTTTTGGGGGGGGGTATTCAGTAATCAGATACAAATATCATTTAACAACAACTAAATCTTTAACTACTTTATGCTTGCTTGTTCTGATTTCAACTAAATACATACCCTTTTGTAAATCAGAAACATTCATCATAAAGGGGTAATTAAATACTTTTTTATAATCTCTAATTAGCTGGCCTTGTATATTATAGATAGCTACTGTAGTTGGTGGCAAAGTATTAAAATTAGTATTTAAATTTAACCAAACAATATCTCTAGCGGGACTAGGAAATAAGGTAATAGTTGATATATCTACTACTGGTTCAGCAATGGAAGTTATTTGGTTTTCTTTTACTAATATTGCTTTGGTACCTTTTTTTTCTACATTCTCTATTAAATTTCCATCTTGCCCTGTTACTTTTACATCAGAAAATTCAAATTTTAGTGGAAAGCATTTTTCATCCTCAAAAGAGCGTTTTCCCTCCACTAATACAACAGGAATAATACACTCTGCCTTAGCTACTAGTCCCCAGCCAGCTACATATTGTTGATTAGTTTTAGTAATAGCAATATACCACTTTACAAGCCCCTTATCCAACTCAAAACATTTATTTATTTCTAACAAATCATCTCCCAAAAATGAATCTGATATATCCAATGTAGGTATCTCTGCACCACTAGAGTCTACTATATTTTCATCATCTATTAGTTCAATTGTTAAAGTAAAAGCAACAGAATATACACTATCAACTGGAGCCTGTTCACTGCCCCAATAAATTCCAAATACAATGGGTTCATCTTCTCTAACACTGTCTGCTACCTCAACATGCAAAGAAGTATTACTCATATTTGATGAACTTACAGGCACAATACCTTCTATTTCTGCTACAGTTGTCATTACTTCTGTGCCTAAATTATTATTATCAAAATTCTGCTCAATAACATTAATATCTCCGCCCTCAATTTCTCCATTTCCATTAGTGTCTATATGCTTATAATCTATAATGCAATTTTCATCTATTTCAATACATTCACCCCAATCCTCAGCACATTTTTCTTCAAAATCAATACTTTGATCTATTCGCGCTATTCCTGTTGTACCATAAGCCAAACCGATGTTTTTTAGATCATAATGATTTACTTTTCCATCTCCATTTGTATCTCCGGGTCGGACAAAATTTTCGATTTCAAATTCAATCGCATTGGTATTCAGCGTTAATTCTGTTGCGATACTATTGGTAATTTCACAAAAATAAATACCCGATTCAGTCGGCTCAAAAATATTGTCCCCTTCTTGTTGTATTACAAGATTGGTTGTATCGTCTTTATACCAACGGTAGGTATTATTGGCTAAAGTTCCACCTGCATCTACCACCAATTGACAAGCTTTTTCAATAATGACTGTATCTTGTGGGTCATAGTAAAAATTAGTGATGGGTAATGGTTCAAAAAAAGCAGCATTGTTTTCCAGCCCCTCAAAGGTAAATTGATTGTTAGTAATACTAATTGCACGTAATGTTGTAAAAGCCGTTAAGTCAGGAATGGCACCACTCAATTGATTGTTATTCACATAGAGTTCTTCTAGCTGTATTAAATTATTAAAGTCAGGTAAATTTCCACTTAATTGATTGGTACCCAAATCTAAGGCGGTTAAATTTGGTAGTATAAAATTTGGAATGGTGCCACTGAGTTGGTTGTTGCCAATAAGAAGTTCTTGCAAACTAATCAAATTTTCAAAGCTGGGAATGGTACCTGTTAATTGATTGCCATATAAACGTATTTCCTCTATTATGGGTGAATCAAAATTTGGGATAGTTCCTATTAGATTATTAACTTCTAAATACAAAGATGTTAGTTGAGGCAGATTTTGCAAATCAGGAATTGTACCTGAAATTTCATTAAAAGCTAAATTTAAGGTTTCCAGTTGTGCTAAGTTTAAATCAGGGATTGTTCCAGATAAATTATTATCTAGCAAATCAATGATTCGAATATTTTGGCCATCATTGGTTAATGTAATACCATACCATTGAAGAATAGGTGCATTGAGCCAATTGGTATTATCTGTCCAATTGGCTCCATTAGTTGTATTGTATAAATTTACTAATTCTAAAGAATCTGATTCTGTAACCTGTGCCTTTAGGGTATTGGTCATACACAAAAAACCAATACATAGTAAATGTATTAGAGGTGGTAAATTAAAGTGGTATGTCATAATTTTTGTTTTGCTTGTTTTACTAAAAATGATTCCTTTCTTTCCTATATGTTCAAATATCCCTATTTTTTTTGTTCCAGAAAAAAACTTATTTTTCAAAAAGTACCATTATAAAGTGTATTTTTTTACTATTAAAAACCATAAAATTTGTCTTTAAAAGTCTTGATAATCAAAATAATAGATTATATTTGTTAGATATTTAATAGACCTTTAATCGTACCATTATGCGCCCAAAATCTAGTTCCATTATTAGTCGAAAATTTATCCAATTGCTGCAATTATTAGAAGATGAAGAGTTGAAACGCTTTAGAGAATATGTACATTCCCCATTTTTTAATAAAAATAAAAATGTAGCTAATCTAATAGATTATTTGGCAAAATATCACCCGAACTATGCTCACTTAACTTCTGAAAAAGTGTTTAAACAACTCTTTAGAGGTAAAGCTTTTCGGGAACAAGCCATTAAAAATCTATTTACTAATGCTAAAAAATTATTGGAAGGATTTTTAAAACAGACCTATTTTGAAAGGGATGAATACTACTCTGATATAGCTCTATTAAAAATTTTACAGGAAAAAAAAGCAGATAAACCTTTCTTTTTATACCTAAAGGCAATTCGACAAAAACTAAGCAATACTATTGTTAAGGATGTAGATTTTTATACACATGAATTATATCTAACTCAAATAGAACATACACAATCTATTATTGATAATAAGATGAGCAAAAATATACAACTGATGCAAAAAATCAATAAGTACATAGATGATATTTACATTATTCAAAAGTTACGTTATTATGTAGCAGCCCTTACTTTAAATCAATCTATAGAAAAAGACAATTGGCAAATGCCTCTTTTAGAAGAAATTTTAGCTTATTTAAAAAACAATAAGTTATTAAATATTCCCCATATTGCCCTATGGTATCAGTTAATTCTTTTGCAAAAAGCTCCTACAGAAGAAAAACATTATTTTGAACTAAAAGTATTATTAGAAACATACCATACAGAAATTCCTAAAAGCGAATTAAGGCAAGTCTATACTGTACTCTTTTCTTATTTTCATCAAAAAACCATTGCTAATCAAAATAATATTTTTTGGTTAGAAGAATTTCACAAAACTTATAAATTAGGGTTTGAGCAAGGTATCTTTTTGAAAAAAAACTATATACAACCTGCTAGGCATTTTAGAAATTGTGTCGCCATAGCCATACAACTAAAAAAATATCAATGGGCAAAACAGTTTATAGAAACCTATCAAGATAAAATACCTATTAATCAAAAAGAAAATTTGGTTACCTATTGTACCGCTTTATTGCATTTTCACCAAAAAGAATTTGATAAATGCATTTTATTGTTGAATCAATATGAATTTAGCGATGATTTTGAATATGCCGCACATAAAATTTTACTCAATAAAGCTTATTTTGAATCTCATAATGATTACTGTTTAACAATTTATTCCTCTCTAAATTCCTTTACAACTTTTTTGAAAAGACATCCTCAACTACCAGAAAATACGTTTTTGTCTTATAAGAATTTCTGCAAAAAAGCTGAAAAATTGACCCATATTTGTGAATCAATTAAACTACGAAAAAGCAATGCTAGTGTTTTAATAGAGTTGAAAAACTTAAAAAAAGAAGTAGAAAATGAAGGTTATCTTAATCAACGCCAATGGTTTATAGAAAAAATAGAGGAACGCCTCGAACTACTTTCCTAGCCCCTTTCCTATAACACCTCCCGCCCTGTTTGTTTGTGGATCAACATTTGAAGAGTCTGCTCTAACAGTAGTTTGTCACTGATATTTACTGCATGAATATCAATAATAATGACTTCTTTAGACAAACGAGCGATATTAATGGCATTTTGAGTACTTCGCTCCTCTTGTGCATAGATCAACCGCTTGCGCTGCTCCTCATTTAGCACCCAAATACCATGTACATTACCGTCGGGGTTGAATTGATACAATACTGTATGAATATCTGCTAAAGGCATTTTTTTGGTTTCCACAATCTTTTTGTCTTGCAATTTATGGTAGCGCAAATGTTGATGATCGAGTCGAATTTGATAACTAGTTGTATATTTATTAATTAAAAAATATAAAGCTACTAAAGTTATAATAACTACAAATGGCAAAAATAAAAGGCTTGATACAGCTAAGGCAAGCCCAAAACCTCCTCCTATTAATACCAACAGTCCTATTTCTAATGTAGGCTTATTCATCCATTCTAAAACAACGACACCCGGCTCCGTTTTTAAATCTATGGCATCTAACTCTTTATTGTAAAGTGTTTCTTGACAAGACTTTTGTAAATCAACAAAACCTTTAACTGTTTCTATAAATGCTTGAGCTTCTTCTTCTTTATGATAATCCCCTATTTCCCATATAGCTCCATCTTTCTTTAAAAAAGCAGCTCTATACCTAATTACTTTCCTTCCTTTTGCACTTTCATCTTGAAATCTATAAACTATAAAATCAACTATTTCATCATATGGAATAATACCTATGTATTCCACTGGACGTAAATTCATTTTCACATACTTACTTTCAATAATATATAAACTCCCTTTATCATTGTCAAAAATAAGTTGTTTGGGATAAGTGCCAATAGTCAGATACATCAAACAACAAAAACCAATCATTATCATTAAAAAAGCGGTACTTACTAAAATGGACTTCCCATCTTGACTAGAAAGTGAGGATACTAAAAAAAGCAAACTAAATAATATCATACCTCCACCAAATAGCCATAAAAAAAGCTGTGCGTCCCGACTATCTAGCTCTAATGTAAGCTGATTACCTGTTTGTTGTGAAATTTTGTACTTCATAGCTGTAAATTTGGATTTCATACATTTAAACTTTATTCGTTGTTATTGATTCGTAGATTCGTTTAAGTAAGTCGAAATTAGATAAATGCTCCAATGATAATGTGAAGATTTCTTTTTTAATAACGTGTATTAAAAAGCTAAATATCCAAAAAGCCAAAAAACTACCTCACTATCAAAGACTTAATTAATTCTGCTGCCCTATGTGGCTGCTCTTGTGGAAATAAATGACCGCCATTTTCAAATTCAATGTAATTTATTTGTGGAAATGTTTTCTGATGCCATGCTAAATCTTTTGCATCTAACACGCCTTTAGTAGAGTAAATGAAATGAGCAGGCACTTTTAAATTGGTATGTGGAATCTGACCGGGTGCATTACAAAAAACGGCATACTCTACCGCCGCCGAAAAATCCAGTTCAAAGCCTTCTGTATTCTCTTTCAAACCGTACTGCACATAATCTTGTAGACACTGCTTATGAAACGACTTAAATAATGCTTTTTCCTTAAAATAATCATAAGCCTCTACACGACTAGCAAACTGTGTACGGCGGTTTTTGGCTTTATTCGCTGGCGAAAAATAGCTCGAAAGATTTAAGAGCCGTATCATGCCAATAACAGAGCGTTTAAAAGCTCTAAACAAGGGTGGGTCCAACAAAATAATTTGCCGAAATAGTTCAGGTTGACGCAGGGCAGCAAGTAAAGTAATCACTCCCCCTAAAGAATGCCCTACTCCCACAATCGGCTGCTGATGAGTGCTTTTAATATGCGAAATCAATTCATTAGACAGGTCGTGCCAACTGGCATCAACCAGAAAACCGTTATGCCCCAGCTTTGGGATATAGGACAGTGGATGCGGTGCTAATTGCTCCAAAAAATAGGAGTAGGTTAAGGCTCCAAAACCGTTGGCATGGGCAAATTCTATTGTAGGTAACATGTTTTGATTTTTAGTTTATATGTCATTGTCACACGTAGAGATGATTCATGAATCATCTTTACAATAAATCGTTTTTACACCAGTAAAGAGCTAATAATTACACTATTTCCAACATTTTTCAAAAAAATTGTATTTAAAGTATTGGTAGAAGTGTTAGAAAGCATTAAATTTGTGGGCTGGATAAAAAAATCGGGATGTAGCTCAGCTTGGTTAGAGTACACGTCTGGGGGGCGTGGGGTCGGAAGTTCAAATCTTCTCATCCCGACTAATTGATTATCAATGGCTTATGCATTAATTTGTGTAAGCCATTTTTTGCATGGGTCGAACATTATTTTGACAAACAAAGATCGGAAAAATAAATTAAATAGTTGTGGAGACCGCAACTTAGTTGTAAAAACTACTAAAAAAAGCTTTCATAATTTTTTTTTATAAAACACCTTAGTAATTCTACAATAATAAGTTGAACCAGTCACCTTTATTATTTTGCCTTGTACTTCGTTGAAAAGCCTCGCCGTAGCTCCGCTATGCCTATGTTTTTCGCCTCGTACAAATCAAAATCATTGTGGCTTTATGGTTCAACTTATTATTTCCGCATTACTTACACTAACTTATCTGGATTTTTACCTATTTTTTTATTTTCTGAATTTACCCGTCTTTGTAGTTTTTTAATATCTTCCTCTGGTGGTAATTCTTCTGGCTTAATCCCTCTCTCCAAAAGTATATTTCTAACAGATCGATTATTTGTAATATGCTCATTAGATATTTGCTGTTCGCTTTTTAAGTCTTTACCTTTGGTATTAAATACTGTAATTTCGGTAGCAAAATCTTTTGCTTTTATTGTGATAACAGGTAAAAAGTCTGCTAACGCTCTACCTTTAGGAACACCTAATTTACCTTTCATTTGTTGAGTAGTTTTATTAAACAAGACATGATCTCCTTTACTCCTTATAATTCCAAAGTTTCTGTTATTTCCTGTTCGCTCATAAATTAGTCCTGATAGTTCTTTCTCTGATAAAGTTAGTTTTTGTCGAGCTTGTAGCCTTTCCCAATCCTTAATACGTTGTTCTATAACTTCCAGCCTTCTTGTTTGAATAGCAAAGTAATTTTGAGCAAATGCAATTTGTTCTTTTCTTGAATCTCCATTTTGTGCGATCAGATAACAAGCATATCTTGTTAACGCTATATCTCGAATTTCTCGTTTACTTCCAGAGCCTAATTCAACCATTTTCCCGACATCGGCAAAATGGTCTAAAACATTGTTTTTGTTCGTTTTACAACTTATTTTTGCTTTATTAATAACCTTTAAAAAGTTACTCCATTTTTTATACCCTAAAAGATGTTGAAGGTCTCTAGCAAACCAAAACTCAATTTCATTTTCTGTTTTTTGTGAGTGTTCCTCAAAGTTATTGGTAAGGTTTTGTATAATTTCTTTTTTCATGACTTTTTTTCTTTAAAGTTACC
>JAHDHV010000254.1 GCA_020631155.1 Bacteroidota bacterium
AATATGCATTACAACTGATAGAGGGTAAAGGAAATGACGACATTTATCAAGCGTACAAAACATTGTTAATGAAATATTACGCTTGTTTTGAATCAACGGAGTTAAAAGCACTCTTTACTTATGCACTAAACTATTGTGCGATACAACTTAATTCAGGTAGAGAAGAATATTATGAAGAATGTTGGAATTTATATAATTTGAGTGTAGAGAAAGGAATTTTATATATTAATGGCCAAATCTCGCCGCCTAGTTTAAAAAACATCATTACTTTGAGTTTGCGCTTGAAAAAATATCAATGGGCAGAAGATTTTTTACATCAGCATAAAAACAAGATACAATCGGAACATCCTTTAGAGGTGTATAGCTTTAATTTGGCCAATGTATTTTTCCATCAACAAAAATATGATAAAGTATATGAAATTTTAAGAACGCTAAAGTGTCGAGATATGTTTTATGAATTAGCGATGCGGCGTTTAGAAATTAAGGTATTATATGAGAAGGAAGAAATTGAGGTTTTATATGCTAAATTAAATGCGTATCGTGTGTTTATTCATCGAAATAATTTATTAGATAGAGATAGTACTATTATGAATAATAACTTCTTGAATGTTGTTGCTAAAATGATAAATGTGATTCCTAAAAATGAAAAACAAATCAAAAAATTGACAAAAATTATTAGCCAAAAAAAGAAACTCGCCGAGCGCAAATGGATTATGGCTAAATTGGAGCAGTTAAAAGGTAAACGCACATTAGCTGTGTTAGGTTGAAAAATAGCGTAGGAGCGCAGGATAAAAAAAATGCCCCCAAACTGACAAGCAATTTGGAGGCGTTTGTGGCTAATAGTTTTTAAGCTAAACCATACTAAAAAAATGCATATAATTTTGTGCTTACTTACTGATGAATACTTTTTGATGCCATTGTTTGCCTACATCACTACTCATGCGAATAAAATACAAGCCTGTTGGTAGGTCATCTTTTAAAGTAATAGGTAGTTGATTGATTTCATTGGCGGGAACTTCTCCCTCGAATAAGTCTTGCATTTTTTGACCATTTATACCAAACAGTGCAATATTTACTCGACCTTCCTTTGCCACACTAAATTCAATTAATCCCTTATCCACCAATGGGTTGGGGCTTATGCTTAAATGAGGATTAGAAGTATTTGCTAGGTCAACTGCTTGTTTACCTCTACCGCAGTTTACATAATGGGCAACATCGGTTGTTTGCCCTGAACCATCGGTAACTGTAATGTAATACCAGCCCACTGGTAAGTTTTCCATAGTAGACACATTGTTGGTACCTGCACCATGACTGCTATCGCCTGGTCCTGTATATCCCGGCCATGTAGTAGGACTTGTCCAAGTAAAGGTATAATTACCATCGCCACCTTCGGCGTAAATGCTGATACTTCCATTTTGACAGCCGCCACTAGTTGTTGCATTTGTAACCTGATGGTCGTATACATCTAAGACTTCACCTGTTCCGCCAGTTTGATCGGGATCATTGGTAAATGATTCTCCATTGTTAAAGGCGCAGCCATTGGCATCGGTAATGGTCACATGCCAAACGGCATTGTCAGCATAGATAATTCTAATGAGACCATTGCCAATAATAGATTGACGAACATATCCCCAAGTGTCCCATTCATAATCATAGGGTTGAGTACCGCCTGTTACACAAATTTCATAAGTATTGTAGTAAAACGGCCCAGTACCACCATTACTGCCATTATCAATTAGTTCATCACAAGTGACAATAAGTGGGGTGGGCACATAAAGCGAACCAGTATTTCCATTAGAAAGATCAAAACAGCCTTCTTGTATATTGCCGATGGCATTAATAGTACTGCCAACTGTAGGTTGTGGATTTGGTTCGGAGCCTATTAATACATTGTAACTATAGAAATTATAATCCACTCCTGTACCATTGTAAAGGTCTTCCCAATCGCTATAGGGAATGTCTACCTGCCCGGCTGTATTGGTCACATTAAAAATGCCCAAAATAACACCATTTTCATCTGTTAAAATGACATAGGTTGCGTAATTGGCACCTGTTTGATAGTTGGAAACAGAAACTTCTGTATCATCTTCTGGGCATTGTAAAGTGGCATCTACAAAGCCAGCTTCGGCACTGCAACATTGGAAATTAGTTGTGAAACTAAGGTCAGTACTACAAGCTTGAGCATCCGTTACGGTGATGTTGACAGTGGTACCTATAGGGGCATTGGTATCTAAGGTAATGGTAAAGGTTTGCCCTGTGCCTCCGCTGGTCGGTGTAATGCTTGGATTACCTGCATTTGCACTAACAGATACATTATAATTGCCACCATTATAAGATGGATAGCCACCTGTAAGTGTAAACTGGTAAGTAATTTCATTATTAGCATTACAAAAAGCATCGCCTAATGAGTTGGCTTTAATTGGAGCTAAAACAACAATATCAAAACAACATATGGCTCTATTGCCTGAATCATCGAAAACAGTAAAACAAACTTCTGTAGTACCTACTGGAAAATTGCTACCTGGGGCATAGCCACTTGTTTGGGTAACTGTTACATTTCCACAATTATCAGTAGCCGTAGGAATATCGAAAGTGACGGTTTCATCATCACAGAAAATTTGGGTTTGGGTATTGCAATTGGTAAAAGAAGGTGGTTCTTTATCTACTACGATAATTTTTTTCGTGCAAATAGTTACATTGCCAGCCGCATCCGTAAATATCCATGAAATAAGGGTAGAACCTACTGGATAAGGCGCGCTAAGTGGCAAATTATCACTTCGTATCACTGTTACCGTAACAGCACCACTACAATTATCATTGGCAACTGGTGGTTTAATAAATACATTAGCCTCGCAAGTACCGGGTGCAGTAGGCACTGCAATACTTGTTTTTCCACAAAAAACAAATGGTGGTTCAGTATCTTCAATCGTTACTGTAAAGCTACAACTAGCCGTCAAACCGCAGGCATCAGTAATGGTATACGTAACAGTTGTTGTGCCTAGATTAAAAGTAGTACCACTGGCATCATTTACACCGCTACCTGTAGTTGCGCCTGTGAGTATGTAGGTAATTGTAACTGTTTCATCGCAATTATCACCAAATTTGACAGGAGCAATATCAGGAACTACAGCCGTACAAAGTTGAGGATCCGTACTTTGGACTACATTGGCAGGGCAGGCAATACCGGGTGGCGTAATATCTACAACTGTAAATATCTCAACACAAGTTTCAAATGCTTCATTGGCATCTAAAACGCCATTGGCGGGAGCTAGGTCATCGAATAAAGTATAGGTTCTGGTAATTGTGAAGCCATCTGGACATAATGTGCCAGTGACAACATCCTCATGAATTAAAGTTAATGTACCACAAGGCTCTGTACCAATATTGGTAAATACATTATTGTAATCGGTTTCAGGAGCAGGTACATCAATAGGGGAACAGCCTTCAACGCTTTGCGGAATAGTGGGGTCTAAGTTGCAAGTGGCTAAAAATTCACAGCAAGGATCAACTGGCAGTGTGAACGTAATGATGTCACATTGCAATGTGCCGGGGCCAGTTGCGGTGATGGTAAATGTGAAATCGCCAACAGGGAGATTGGCATAGTCTATGGTCATTACCCCGCCTGAAAAAGTAACTTGAGGTACATTAGACGAATAAGTGAAAGAAAGATCACCAGCACAATTATTATATGTTGCATCTACATCAATAACAATTGCATTAACCGTAGGGTCATTGGCACAAACTTCATCTAAGACAACATTATCCGTTGTAAAAACATTAGTAGGCACGCCGTCACCACAAGCAAAAGGCAACCAATTTCCATCTAAATCAAAAATATTACCATCATCATCTGTCAAACCTTTTTGGGAGGGAGTTAATGGGAAATTAGGAATGGTGTTATCATCTCCACTTTCAGCCTCAACTAAGGTAGCCCCTGTTATATTTTCAATAGATTGAAAACCATTGCCAATATTAATTTGTGGAGTAACAGTGAAGTAGGCTTCTATATCTGTAATGTACAAACGAACTCGAAGTACCTTACCACCACAAACAATAGGCGCATCTGGCGGAATATTATAATAAGATTCCGTTACACCGACATATTCTGGGTTTTGAGCACCACCTAAGCCCGGGTTAGAAAAATCAGCGGTTACACACATATTATTTAAATCTGGACCAACCATAAACATAGCTGCATCATAACGAATGCCCCCTAAGCTAAAACCAACACTGGTTAAATTGCTAGGAACCAGCATCCAAAAATCTATTTGAATTAATTCAGCATATATATCAGCAGCACCATTGGCTCCAACAGGGCCGGGCGGGGCTGGATCAAAGGTATCAGGATCACAATCTCCATAGCCGATGATGTCTAAAACACCGGGCATATCCTCTGATGCCTGAGGCAATGTGCTGATGATACCTGAAACGGGTGCGCCTTGTGCGGCAGGAGCAGCAGGGTAGCCATAAGCATCTATAGCACAAAACAATTGATTAATAAATCCTTGATCTCTTGCTACATAAATAGGTGTTTGAGCGGTAATGGAATCATTAACACAAGCATTCCAGTATTGGATAAATACGCCAACACCAGCCTCAGGCTCTTGGTAATCAATAGCTTGAAGTGGACAACTAGGCACTACAGGCTCTAAAGGGTCGGTTGGTGTAGGGAAAACAGGGCAATTGCTTTGACTGGCATCACAAGCAAACATAAAGCCACGCCCTGCAATGGCTGTTGGCCGATCGGCAGGGGGGCAAGTAGTAGGGGCGACATAAGGTGGATCGTCTCCATCCCATTGTGTGTCACAAATACTCGATTGGGCGAAAAGAACGCTCGAACTGAGTAGGGTCATTAGTGTTGTAAACAACATACAACATAGCAGTCGTACTTTTAGTTGTTGGATCATAAAAAAGTGAAATTTTGTAGTGTTAAAAAAAATAGTCTTTAACTATTGTAGTGAACCTTTGTCTGTGAGCAGTATGTGTAATTGAGTTTTAAAAATAAAATGTTTTTAAATGATTGAGGGGAAACATAGCTTTAGTGATAAGTTGCCGAATGGCAAGCTTCAAGACAAAGCATTAAACTTTACAATTATGGTAAGTATAGACTAGGTAGTAGAGAAAAACACCTACAAATAAAGTGAGTTAGTTTGGGGTAGAAGGAAGAAAAATAAGTAAATAGTTTGTTTTATGTCAAAAAAAAGCCTTATTTTTGTAAGGAGAAAAATACTTTTTTTTTCAAAACAAAAAATTTCCTCAAACATAGCTGTTTCGTTTTTTTATTTAAAAACAGCTGTCAAACATAGTGATTAGCGGATTCCCTAAGACTCTGTGATATTGACTATAAGATGAAATATTGAATGATAAGTCTCCTCTTTTGTGTGCACACTTCTTCAATGTTCAAAACTTATAGTGTCCACTTACTTGTAGCTATATTTTAGTATTTGGAGTCTACAATTAATCAAACAATTATTCAATTAATCGGCAAACCTACCATTAGAGAGGGACTTTTCGCCCACTCATAAGCAGGGTTAGATAATAAGTTGTGCCCAAATGTATACTTATTATCTAACCATTACTCAGTTTACATTTTTACAATTTTTCTGGTGTAGGTAATATTATTAACAGTCAATTGATAATAATAAATACCAGACAACAATTGTTGGGTTTGCCATAAGTGTTCATATTTCCCCGCCTTTTGTTGTTGTTCAGCCACCAAACGATTCACCAAACGACCTTGTATATCAAATACATCAAGGGATACTTGTGCCTGCTCAGGAAGCTGGTACTGTAAGTTGACTTGATTACTAAAAGGATTTGGATAGTTAGCCAATGTTACATTGTTTGTATCATAGGTAGTTCTAGCGGTTTTGCATGATGAATTATTGAGGCAACATAGTTGTTCTGTTCCAGAAAGTCCTAAACAGTCATCCTTATCAGCACCTTGTAAGTCTATTACTGTAGGTTGTATACCACTATTGGGGAAATTAGAGTCAACTTTACCAGAATCGTAACAGCATTTACATTTAAGTCTATATAAATTTCCTGCTAGTTCAGTGCAACTTTGATAGAATAGTACAATAAGAAAATATTCATCTGTGTGCGTTGATAGATCGCAAACACCGTTACTATATAAAGAAGAATTAGTGCCTGTTGGATTCGAGTTACGTGGTAAAGATGAAGGGTTATGAGCAGTAAGTACATCTGTAGGGGTAATGGCTATAACCTGGTCGTCAGGGTTAAAGGGGGCGGTACTCATTATTTCTAATAATTCTAACCACTGAGGTTCTATTTTGATGGAATTATCACCAATCTCAGAGGTTACTTCTACCCAGTTACTATTATTAATGATGACTAAGTCACTTTTTCTCTGATATGCTGTACAATAGGTAATTGTATGTGAGGAATTTGGATTGTTTATTATAAATTCAATTTGATTTGCCATGTCACATTCACTAGAATCAGTAGATGGGAAAGTAAGGCATTGGGCAATAATTTGATTAGAACTACTAATACAAAAGATGCAGATAAGAACAAAAAAAAGGAATTTTTTACACATAATGATGGTTATTTTTTGAATAGATTAAGGTTAGTTAGCATTGCAAAAATACTTCTAAAATAATTACCAAACACTTACACTTTTAGGTAATTATTTGAACGTATAGTTATTTTTGTTTTTGTAAGGTTTTGATAGTTAGTTGGTTAGTGGATTTTGTTTTATTGAGGCATTTTAATCTGTTACTTTTTTTATGAAGAATAGCAAGCTATATAAGTTAGTCCAACACCTAAATTTGGAGGAAATATGTCAACTAGAGCTGTATTTACAGTCTCCTTTTTTCATAGATCAGAGAAAAAAGGAACTTCATACTAAGTCAGTAAAACTGTTTTTTTTAATTCAAAAAAATAATAGAGAAATAGAGGCATTGACTAGGGAGAAAACCTTTGCACAACTTTACCCTAATAGAACTTTTAACCTTAATAAGTTAAATCAGGTGATGATGTATTTGGTCAAGCAAATTGAGGCATTTCTAGTGTATGAATATGAGCATAAGGGTAATTATTATAATGCAATTCGTCAAAAGCTAAGTTTATTAAATTTTTATGCCGAACAAAAAATGAGCAAATGGTATGAAGCTCAGAAAAGAGATATTCAAAAATTTCAAGCTAAAATAAATTATAGAGATAATTTTTATTATATTAATGAATACTTTTTGAATGTAAAAAGTGCACAAATAAATAGTGTTTACACAGATAGAAGGGCAAATGTATCTTTGCAACAGTTAGTTGTGAACTTGCAAAATTTTTATAATTTAAGTTTATTAAATCTTGCTTGCATTATAAAAAGTGGGACTATTTTAAATGAAGATGAATTGCGTTTTATTGAGCAAAGTCTTGTTCAAATTGACCTTCAGAATCAAGAGTATAATCCGATTATCAAAATTTATTTTTATGCTTTAAAATTGATAGAAGGTAAGGGCAATAATACTATCTATCAAACTTATAAAAGTTTATTGATGGAGTATCATGCGTGTTTTGATGTTAGAGACTTGAAAGGCTTGTTCACTTATGCCCTTAATTATTGCCTTATTCAGCTAAATTCGGGAAAGGAAGAATATTATGAAGAATGTTGGAAAATGTATTGCTTGGGGTTTGAAAAGTCAATTTTATATGTAGAAAAGAAAATATTACCTTCAGACTTAAAAAATATCATTACCCTAAGCCTGCGTTTGGAAAAATACGAATGGGCAGAGGAATTTTTATATAAGCATAAAAATAAGATAGAAGCGGAAAATCCTAAGGAAGTATACAGTTTTAATCTAGCTAATGTCTTTTTCTATCAGCAGAAATATGATGAAATGCATAGAATTTTAAGAATTTTGAAATGCAAGGATATTTTTTATGAACTAGCTCTGCGGCGGTTAGAAATAAAAGCCTTATATGAGGAAGAAGAAATTAATCTTTTATATGCCAAATTAAATGCTTATCGCGTATTTATTCATCGAAATGGGGTATTAGATAAGGGAAGTAAAGAAATGAATAATAATTTTTTAAATATTTTGAATAAATTAGTCAAAATCATTCCTAGAGATAAACAACAAATCTGCGTGCTTAAACAAACATTGGATAATATGCCTAAGTTGGCTGAACGAAAATGGATAGCTACTAAGCTGGAAGAATTGAAAAAATGAAAATCCCCTCAAATTGATAAACAATTCAAGAGGATTCGCGACTAATAGTTTTAAAACTATCTAAAAATATTGCATAATATATATATTAAACACCAACTTTAATTTTTAATTTAATAATGGTATACTAATCTTTACTTTCCATTCAACACCTTGCTACATAGATTAGTGATTAGTAGATGGGGGATTCGTTTTCGGACTTTTTTACTGATTGGTTTTTTGTTAAGTGATTGCTGTAACAACAGTTTTAGTTGTTCTATTTCTTATAAAAGAAGGTAATAATCAGCAGCTTATACCCATAAAGAACCTCAAAAAAGTGATTTATGATGACTAGTCTCTGATCGCTAACAGCTAAATAGCCAAACAACAATTTATCAGAAGTAATATTAAATATATCTCTAATTTACCATAGTCAAGTTAAGACTTTCCTTTTTATACATAAACCCATATTTTTTAGTCTATAAGAAGCTTATCCTTTCAGGGGGAGAAAGGATAAGCATGGTTTAAGTTGTTAGTAAACAGTATCTTATAAAAGCTTCTGAAACAACAACACATCATGAGTGCTCTGCGGCTAAAAAAAATAGGGGAAATAAATCTTTTAGCTTTATGGCTCAACTTATTATTTCCATATTACTTACTGCTTTTTTGAGGGATAGTGTAGACAAAAAAATTAAGGGGTTTTGTTTTTTTGACTACCACCACTATAAAGATGTTTTAGG
>JAHDHV010000255.1 GCA_020631155.1 Bacteroidota bacterium
TTAGAGTAAGTACCTTATTCAATGGACAAATTGAAGGCAATACTACTTACAAAGCTTTATTCAATGCTAATAGCTTACCAAGTGGCGTATACTTTACCAGATTTGTTGCTCCAACAGGTGAAGTAAGTTATCAAAAACTATTATTGACAAAATAATAGGTTGAGGTAATACTTAGTTCTAAGCACCTAGTGCCTAGACAAAACTAAACAGCAATTTTTTAAATTAAAGTATTAAATTTCAATACTTTAGAATAAAAAAATGCAATAGTACTTGACACTTATTTTCAATAAAAAAACCCCTCTCTTTAGTTTGCTTAACTATAACTAAAGAGAGGGGTTCTTTTACACTTATTGATTTTTATTTGTCTTATAAAGCTAAACTTTTGTCAACATATCGTCATATTAACACTTTTTTTTTAAAAAAAATAAAAACAAGTTGGTTATTAAATTAATAATCAAACTATTAAAGGCAAACAAATAAACTTATTTAAAAAAAAAACACGTTTTTTTTATTTTTGTTAAAATACATTTCTTAACTTTGATCTCACCTAATTAAGTGCTTAGACATAAGTTGTGAAACATGTATGCTTCAAATGCCACATTTTTCAACCAAACAGCTCGTACTTACTTTAACAGATCGTGGATTCGTATTGGTAGATTCATGATTCATATTCAAATAATTTTTCTGATGACTGTTTTCTTTTTAGGCGGTTTCTGCAAAGACGGTTTTCCCCCTTGCAAATTTCATAAATAATTAACAACCAAAACTTTATACTTAAAAAAAGCTCAAAAATTAACTTCCAATTTCTAAAGCTAAATATCCAAAAGTCTAAAAAGCTAAAAGACAATCTCACAATCAAAGTGTTAGTAAGAAAATGAAACATACCAAATTATTTAAAACTTATCCCATTCCATTACTTCCAAGTACTTAGACATAAGATTTAAGACATGAGATTTGAGATAATTTATTCATTATCAACAACTTATAACAAATCCAATAATTGTTTAATTTTGTCTACTTACTTAATACATCAAAATTTAACCATCAAACCTAAAGTATTTTCACTAATTTAAATATACTTTTATACCCTATTTATTAACAAATACTTACTTTTTTATAAATACACACCTAAGAGTATCTATTAGGTACTTAAAATATCTCTTAAAAGACTCAACCACATTTTGCCAAAAAAGTAACTGTAAGTATCTAAGTAAAATAAAATGACATTTTTTTGTCTAAAGTAATAATTTTCAACACTTTAGCAAAAAATTATGCATAACTAAATAGTGCTTGGCACTTACTAAAACAATGTAGAAAAATAATTTATAACGCTATTTTTTCATTTAAAAAAATGTATTATGAGGAGTTCCATACTATTTTTATTATGTTGTTGCTTCGCATTTTTTATGTGTAATACTCCTACCATTGCACAACAAGCAACTGCAAAAATTCAACCTATTACAGCTAATAATGTAAAGCGTTGTGGGTTAGACGATCATTTTGAGAAACAAATGAAAAACAACCCAAATTTTGTTAATCAATTTCTGAAAGATAGAAATCAACATTCATCAAAAGTTAACTTAAAAAAAATTGACTGTACAACAGGTAATTCCATTGTCATTCCTGTAGCAGTTCACTTTGGCGATCCATTCACTACCGATAATCCTGATTGCTTAAAACAAGCAACCCAGCTACAAGTAGCTGCCTTAAATAGAGCTTTTGGAGCCGTTGAAGCAGATAATGAATATTATGGTTTGAACGCGGCTTGTGCTGCAGATTACCCCTTATCTACTCTAGGCGAAGGCGGTGCTTGTATACAGTTTTGTTTAGCCACTCAAAATCACCCCACTGCTTCTGGCCTTGCTGATGGCGAACCAGCTATTACCGTAGGCCAACATGTATGGACAGGCTCAGGTAATACTGATGCTGCTCCTTGGGCGGGCTACCTCAACATCTTTGTTAGTAGCCCTGCTACTGCTGGATTGCCTGCTGGCGTATTAGGTATCTCTGCATTACCCGGTAATGCTGATGGTGATGGCTTTTGGGTACACCCATTTGCCTTTGGTGGAGAAATAGCTTGTGCCTCAGGTCCTATTGTTGATCCTGCTAATATTAATGAAAACACAGACGCAGTTTTAGGTATTTTCCTTGCTTTTAATGAAGGGGAAACCGCTGTTCACGAAGCAGGACACTACTTCGGCCTATTACACGTATTTGAAACCGCTGCTGGTGCTTGTAATCCCGGTGATTTTATCAGTGATACTTACCCCCAACAGGTACAAACATCGGGCTGTCCAAGTGTGAATACCTGTGCTGAGGTCCCTATTAATACTTGTGATGGTGGACCAACCAACTTCTGGAATTTTATGGATTACTCTGATGATGATTGTTTATCAGGTTTCTCAGAAGAACAAACATCAGTCATGAATCAAACAGCTCTTGGGCTTGCTTGGAATAGTGAGGCTACTACTTGTAGTACACCTACCTGTGACTTTGCCATTACCTACTTAGGTGAAGTGATTGAAGACGGCGGCAGTGTTAGTGCCTGTCCAGGATTTTCCTTCCTAATCAACGATCTTACTGATGGCTGCCCAACTGACTGGAACTGGACTGCTACAGGGGGGAATGGTCTAATAGTTGCCTTGGATGATGCGGATCCTCTTAATCCTACTGTAACTGTTAACAATAATGCTGCATTAGCAGGTGGTACCTTAACCATCACCTTAGATGCTTTTAATGGTGGTTCTTGTACACTTACCAAAACCATTAATGTAGATGTATTGGATCCTAGTGACGCAGCTTGTCAATGTGGTTTAATTGTAGTGCCTGATTATGCTAATGCTCAATGCTCAGATTTAGATAATGATGGTGTAGTTGATGGTTTATTCGTGCCATTGACTGTTATTAATAATACAGGTTCTGTGGTCTGGATTGAGCAAAGCGATCCACCAAATACTGTTTTTGATACAGGGGTAGATTTAGATATTTTAGCAACTAATATTACTTTCCCACTAGCAAATGCTACTTTCACCGTATATGACGATGGTGACCCTGATTGCGAATTAAGTGTTACGGTAGAAGGTGGAAATTATTCTTGTGATGGTGTTACGCCTGGCGACCCTCCACTTCGTAATTGTAGCTTCACACTAGCAGCAGACGAAGCCAACTTTACTTGTATTGACGCAAGCAGCGCATCCATCATTCTTACAGCCGATGATGTAGCAGGTAATTTAACTTTTACCTCCTCACCTACTGGAGCAGCAACCGTGAGTGGAACAGGTACACCTGCCGATCCTTATGTAGCTACCATTAACTTTACGGCTGATCCAACTTGTCCTGTAACCATTACCGCTACAGATGACGGTGCAGATATTTCTACTTCTGAAATTGTAGAAATTATTTCTCCTGCTTCTATTGCAGGCGGCATTAATAATGTTGGTACCAACTCTTTCCCTGATTGGGGGATTGACATTAATACAGTTTCCCCTTGTGTATCTGGTATATTGGTTCCGCCAACTGATGGCACTGCTCCTGACACTGATTTTTGCGAACCTGCCCCTCCTGCTACCCCTACTGCCGCACAATGTAATGGCATTAGTGGCAATATTGCAGTTATTGATAGAGGTTCTTGTAACTTTACTTCTAAAGCAGAAAACGCTCAAGCATGTGGGGCTGTAGCTGTGGTCATTTGTAATAATGATGCGGCCAATCCTGATGCCATTATCAATATGTCTGGTGCTTCTGTTAACCCTGTTACCATTCCAACCATCTCTTTGAGCTATAATCAATGCCAAGAAATTTATGCAGAAATGGCCAATGGTGATGTCGAAGTTTGTATTGGAGCAGCCTCCGTATTGCCTACCTGTGAACGTTCCGTAACCATTGATCCTTGCGCTTCCTTTACCTGTGGTTGTACAGCCGATGCAGACTGTGATGATGGCGACGCTTGTACCATTGATACCTGCGATGGCAATGGTGATTGTCAATATGCGCCTTTAGATTGTGATGATGGGGATGTTTGTAATGGCGATGAAACTTGTGATGCTATCAATGGTTGCCAAGCTGGTACACCACTAAACTGTGACGATGGCGATGCTTGTAATGGCGACGAAACTTGTGATCCTATAAATGGCTGCCAAGCTGGTACACCACTAGACTGTGATGACGGCATTGCTTGTACAGTAGATAGTTGCGACCCTGTAAATGGCTGTATCAATACTCCTGATGATAGCAGTTGTGATAATGGCGATGTTTGTGATGGTATCGAAACTTGTGATCCTGTGAATGGCTGTATTACAAGTCCTGGGCTAAACTGTGACGATGGAAACCCTTGTAATGGTATCGAAACTTGTGATCCTGTGAATGGTTGTCAGGCTGGTACTGCTCCTACTTGTGGAGATGGAGTTTGTGATGTTTCTTGTGGAGAAACTTTTGCAAATTGTGCAGATTGTAGCTGTACAGACGATAGCGAATGTAATGATGGCAATGTTTGTAATGGTGAGGAAATTTGTGATCCTGTAGATGGTTGCCAAGCTGGTACTCCACTAGACTGCGACGATGGCGATGCTTGTAATGGTGAGGAAATTTGTGATCCTGTAGATGGTTGCCAAGCTGGTACTCCTTTAACTTGCGATGATGGTGATGATTGTACAACTGATAGCTGCGATCCTGTAAATGGTTGTGTTTATACACCAATTCCAGATTGTAGCAATTGCCCAGAAAATACCGATGCAAGTATAGATGTAGCAGATATTTGCGCTGGCGAAAATGTAACACTCACTGGTACTTCTGATGATGTGAATGTTATTGAATGGACTTGGAGCGTTTCTGTAAATGGTAGCACACCTACTGTTATCGCAACAGGCCTTGGCTCTAGCTTTGCAACTAGAATTTACACCACTGATGCCAATACTTCTTGTGATGCCGATGTTTATGAATTTACATTAGTGGCTATCTGTACAGAAACAGGGGAAGAATTATTCAATGGTTCTGTAGGCACAGTTAATGTCTATCCAACATTTGCCGAAGGCGATAATTATACCCTACAACTAGGTACTTGTACCGACCCTGCAACAGTAGTAACCAACTGTGGCAACTTCAGCGTAGTGGGTTCTTACCTACCGCCAAATGGAGAATCTGGCTCTATTGATGTTACCATTACCAATACGGCTGCACCAGCAAATGCTACCTGTACTTCAACAACTGTCTCTGTTCCTTATGCTTGTTTAGATGTTATCCCAGGCTGTACCGATGCTTTAGCGGATAACTTCGATCCAAATGCTAATAGTGATGATGGTTCTTGTGTATACTCTGGATGTACAGATGCAACTGCACCTAACTATAATCCAAATGCAACTACAGACGATGGCAGTTGCCTAACTCCTAATGATCCTAGTTGTACTATTGATTTCATTGCTACAGAAATTACACAAGGAAGTCAAGGTGGTGTTACCCCTTTCTACTACAATATTTACAATATCGAAATTACAAATGGTACACCTCCTTATGATTACTTCTGGAATACCAATGGCTTTACCAGACCGGGCATCATTGGAGTAGGTATCATCAAAGTAATTGGTAGCGATAGAGCAGCATGGTCAGTAACAGTAACCGATGCCAACGGCTGTGTGGTTATCATCAATGAAGACCTAAATAATGTTGGTACTCCTACAGCACCTACTCTAGATATTACAACTTTTGTTATCGATTGTGAAAGCAGTCAATTTGCCTATGATGGTTCCATCAATATTACAATGGGCGGCGGTACCCCTCCATATACCTACCAATGGTCTACTGGCGAAACAACACAAGACATCATCGGTCTACAAGATGGCTGGTACAGTGTTGTTGTTACTGATGCAACAGGCGATATGACTGAAGGCTGGTATTGGGTTCCACAATGTAGTGGTGGTAGAGGTAAAGTTGCTAATACAACAAGCGAAAACAACATTCGCATTGCACCAAATCCATTTAGTGAAATAACTACCATAGAATTTACCGCTAACCAAAGCGGCAGAGCAGTTGTAGAAATCTACAATATGGCAGGTGCTAAGATCAATACCTTATTCAATGGACAAATTGAAGGCAATACCACTTACAAAACCGTATTCAACGCCAATAATTTACCAAGTGGCGTATACTTTACCAGATTTGTAGCACCTACTGGAGAAGTAAGCTATGAAAAATTGTTATTGACTAAATAAGCATTATTTATTTTGCTCATATAAATATTTTTTCTAAAAAAGTAAAATCCCTGTTAGATAATCTTCTAACAGGGATTTTTTTGTTAAACAATCCATCGGTTAAAGTTTGTTTCTTTACTATTTCAGCTATTTATTCGTTTAACTTGACAATGATTCAAAAGGGTACACAAAAGTCATCGTTTTTTTTCGTAGAGCAGGTTCATGAATCTGCTTTACGAAAAAGAAGCGCAGGCAGGTCAAAAATCGGTAGCAAAGCGCAGGTCTGAAGCGTGGGAACGATATTTTTGACAAGCGTTTTTGCTTACTTTTTTCGCGACTGCAAAAAGTAAGTCGCCGAAGGCAATCATGGAGTTTCAGACCCTATTTTCGGCGAGGGTTTCAGTAGTATTTAAACACATTTCCCCCCTAAACAAACCAACTCAACATTCAAAGAAACTACTGTTTTAATTTGTGTACCCTTTTAAAGACAATGATAAGTATTTAGACATAAGTAATTCTACAATAATAGGTAGTGCTAAACAGGTAATGCTAGTTATCTAACTTGAAGAATGGCTCGAAAAAATATCGTTCAAGCAGCTACTAAAACATTAGAATTTAAATATTAAATTTTCATTTTATTCAAAAAACACATTTTCAAAATCGTAATTCGCAATTAAAAAAACCATGTCACAAAAAATTGCCCTTGTTACGGGAGTCAGTCGTTTAAAAGGAATTGGCAGAGCCATTTGCCAAGAATTAGCCCGTCAAAATATTGCTATTTTTTTTACTTATTGGACAACTTATGACCATCAAATGCCTTGGAAAATAGCTCCTAATGAACCCGAAATCATTCAACAAGAACTACTGCAATTAGGCGTACCTTGTGCCTGTCAGGAGTTGGATTTAACAAAAGAAAACGCCATTAAGCAGTTACTTGATGCTGTTGAACAGGAACTAGGTGCAACACCAAATATACTGGTCAACAATGCAACTTACAGCACCTATACAGATATTAACTCCTTATCTTTCAAAGAGTTAGACAAACATTATCAACTTAATATGCGAGCAACTACCATGCTTACAATGGCATTTATCAAAAGATTTTCATACCTCAAGGGCGGCCGCATCATCAACCTAACTTCGGGACAGTCACTAGGCGCAATGAGCAACGAAATCGCCTATGCCATCACCAAAGGAGCCATAGAAACCTTAACCTATACCATTGCCCAAACAATTGCAGCCCAAGGCATCACCATTAATGCTGTAAACCCTGGCCCAAGCGATACAGGATGGATTGCAAACAAAGATTACGAAGCATTACGCCAACAATTTCCCTTAAAACGAATCGGACAACCCGAAGATGCAGCGCGCCTAGTAGGTTTTTTATGTAGTGAAGCCGCCGAATGGATAACAGGGCAAATCATTCATTCAGAAGGTGGATTTATTAGGTAAATTTACCTAATAACGAATCGCTGCTCTACAGCTCCATGTTCAGGATAATGACAACTTAAATAAGATATTTTTTTTTAATTCTAAAAAAAACCATACATAATCAACAAAAAATCTAAGCTATGGTCTCTCAATTTATCATTGGCCTTATCATAGGCATTATTGTTAATTATTTATATGTACTCATTACCCAAACAGATAAGGAAGCACAACAACTTAGGGAAGAATTTAATGCGTCTCCTCACTTCTTGAATCCTAAAGAATGGCGATTAATTCTTTCTGCTGCCTTATTAGGTTGTTTATTGGGCTATGTATTAACAGGTTTTAGCCAAATAGTTCAAGCCCTCCAAAAATTTCTTCCGCCTAATCCCTTTTATTTTCTCACTGTTATTGCATCCCTCTTCACTTATCGAATACTAGACATAATCCAATCAAAATCAGATACTTATGAACAAACAGACAACACCTACTATAACGAATATCTCCCTAATTCTTCCACTATAAAACAAGTAAATTGGAAATTACTCTTATTATCTTTGATGCCCGGCTTTGTATTAGGAGGTGTATTTGCAGGAATTTGTGAGGTAACAGACATTATTGAAAATTCCGAAGCGTTCTCTCCTTCCTTCTACCTATTTGTTAGTCTCGGCACTTTTGTATGTTATAGAATTCTAGCTTGGAAAAGGCAAAGAAATTAGTTCCGATAAGTACTACACAATAATTAAACAGTACACTTTGTTTGATTAAGTACCTAGACAAAATTAATGTTACAATAGTAAAAGACTAAACTACTCATTTCTAATACTTTAGCACAAAATTGTGCACAATTAATTAGTGCTTGGCACTTATGTTTCAAATACTGTACTTTTCCACCAAACAGTTTGTAGCTATTTTAACAGTTCGTGTATTAGTGATTCGTTTTGGGCTTTTTAGTTTCTTTTTGAATGAGTTGTGTAACGACTGCTTTATACCAAAAACAGGATAAAAGCAAAAGTTGTTAATTTTTGTATTTATTATTAATAAGTGTAGCCAGAGGCTACGAATTTGCTTCGCCTATAAAAAAAAAAACAATTCTAAGCTGTTTTTAGTATAGCCGTTAAAAAGTTCTTATAAATAGTTAACAATCAAAAATTGATAGCTAAAAGAAAATTCAAAAAATAATTTCTAATCTCTAATCCCTAAAAGCCCAAAAGTCTAAAAGCCCAAAAGTCTAAAAGTCTAAAAGTCTAAAAGTCTAAAAGTCTAAAAATCTAAAAATC
>JAHDHV010000256.1 GCA_020631155.1 Bacteroidota bacterium
TATCCATTAGGAAAATTAAAAAGTGATTTATTTTAACTAATTTCTAACAGCTAAAGAGCTAAAAGTCTAAATAGCCAAATAGCAACCTGACCACATGCATGTGGGTCAGGCAAAGTGTTAGGATAAAAATGAAGCATACCCTTTTTAACAGCTAAAAAAACAAAGAGCTAAACAGCAAATTTCAACTTTATAGAGTAATTATTTTTGCATAGGCTTATTTTTTGCTTTCTTTGTTGCAAAATGAACATTCACGATTCCTTTTAATAAACCATGTTATAATCATGTCAGAAATAAAAAATTATTCTATTCGTTTTAATGGTGGCCCAATTGTCGCAGATGCTAACCCTAAAGTGCGTAGTAGCATCCATTTATTTGACAAATCTAGTAAAATGGTCGGTTACATTAGCTTTTACGAAGAAGGGGCTGATATTCCTAAAGATCAGGCTACACCTTATGTAAGTATGAATTTGCCCGTTAGTTTATTACATAGCGTAATAGATGTGCTTCGCAATGAAAATCCGATTTATTTGGTATGGCACGAACATTTTAGCCATGCTTATTTAAGCACAACACAAGAGCCGACAGGTGAAGGACCAGAAGATGGTACAGAGGCATAGATTTGTAAATTTGCAATTTGTGGAGCAGTGGATTTGTAGATTGTGGTGACTGAACAAAATTTTTGCTCAATTATTTCCACATTGCTAAATCATATTAAAGATGAAAAAAGTCTAGATTTTTGCTATGTAAAAATCCAGACTTTTTTGTATCATAGCTATAGTTGAGATTTTGAAATTGTATAAATGTTTTACGCTAAATATATTAATGACAATGATGTACTATAAGCATGCTTGTATTGTGCCTAATATTTTAATTCTAAAATTGCTTTTTGGCTATTTAGACTTTTAGCTGTTAGAAAGTATAAACTAGTACTAGTTAAATGTTTTTTTGTTTGTTTAAATAGTTGACTATTATCAACTTATAGAGCTGTGACTACTAAAACATTCGTTGAAGAAATTATTAGATAAGAAAAACTCCATCAAAAAAAAACACCTAATTACGAATCTATGGATCAATATTCAAAGTATTGATATTTTGATATTTTGATATTTTAATTCAATCATTACTTTTGAATTGAAGAAAAGTTTAATATACCATTGTCAGGCTATTAAGAAATATTTTAGAATAAGTAATTTAATGATTTAACGTTAAGCTAAGGTAAGGTTTCAAAAGTAAGATTGCTAAACTGTCCATTACTGATAGTCATTACATCAAAACGGCTTCCATTATCATTTTCTCCTTGATAGGTAAAATTAAAATTACCACTAATTGTTTTGTTAATTGCATCAAATTCAGTGATTTCTATTACACTACCTGCTTTTATTGGAGCGAAAAACACTAAAAATAGCATTTCCTCAGGCAGTTGACTGGAGTAAAAAATACCACCTGCTTCGGGTACTTCAGGTTCACCACCAAATAATTCTTCAAAAATATTATAGGTAGAAATGGTATAAGTGCCTAGTCTGTCAGCATCCAAAATAGCTTGCAAGCCTAAATAGCTAGTATCATTTCCTGCTATTTGAGCGGCGAAAATGGCTAAGGTGTCTCCACTCATTTGGGCTTCAGCACCTGTAAAACTTTCTTCTAAATCTTCAATGTAAACAGTTTTATCAAAATCAGAATTAAAGCTTACATTTTGATAGTCAAGGTTTAAGCTATCTACTTTTATGACATCTATCTTAGCTGAAAAGGAAGGAGCAGTGTCTTCAATAATAGGGTCTGGATCGGGCTCATCTTTGCTACAGGCGTTAAACAATACCAAAGCGGTCATCAGAGTAAATAGTAGTGTAAAATTAAAGTGTTTCATCATCTTTTTAAAAATAAAATTACATTAATTAATAATATTGTTTTGGCAATGGTAAATTAGGAATATATTTGATAGTACTCCTAAGCTCTGAGCATAAGAATATTACCAGCCTGCTTTTTTGTTATTTAACCTTTTAGGTATTTAGCCGTTAGAAATGAGAGGCTAAAGATCAGAAACTGGCAATAATCAATTATTACTTAAACTTCTTACTAATGTATTTAACTCGTTGATTATTAGGTGTTTAAGAGTTTTTGATTACTAAATCATTCGTTATAGAAAAAATAATCTTAAAAAGAAAATAGCTATCAGAAAAAACGCCTAATCACGAATCACTAATCTACGGATCAGCGTTTCCAATAATGCTAATTTAGTCAAATCAACGTTTTGACTTGAAAGAAAAGTTTAATTTACCATTGTTAAGTTATAGTCTATTGGCACAAATTTAACATGTTTATTTTGTTTATTAATGTTAGTCAATCAATAGACACGTTTCGCATAACAGCGATTTATAGAGCGATGGTTCCCTATAATGGTTTAAACAGAGCATTTTTTCTGTACAAAAACCTGACATATATAAAGTCTCCTGCAAACTTTTGCCTAAAAATACTATTTCGCTGCTAGTAAACGTTGAGTAATCTGTATTTTTGACCTTTAGAGTTGCTATTCAATGATGTAGTTATTTTATTATTCTATTAAAAAAGTCAGATAATGCTAAAATATTTTACCAAATACTTTTTGTTTTTTACATTTTTTATTTTCCTGATAATAGGCGAATTAAATGCTCAAAATCAAGCTTTAGGAACTTGGCGTGTACATCTACCATATCGCAATGCTACGGCTATTACCCAGAGTGATGACTTTATATATGTGGGTACAGAATTATCTTTTTTTACTTATAATAAAAATGATGGTTCTATTGAGCGTTATGATAAATCAGATGGCTTTTCTGATCTGAATATTCGCGCATTGTCATATAATGAAAATAGTAATTCATTACTTGTTGCTTATGAAAATGCAAATATAGACTTATTTAAAAATAATCAAACCATTATTAATGTTGCCGATATACAGCGTGCTACTATAAGTTCAGTTAAACAGGTGAATCATATATATATGTCTGGAAATCTTGCATACTTATCCTGTAATTTTGGTATAGTTGTATTGGATTTGGAAAAAGAAGAAATTAAAGATACTTATATTATTGGAGAAAATGGCTCGCAAATACAAATTTATCAAGTAGCAACCGATGATAATTTTATTATGGCAGCTACCGAAGATGGCATTTATCAAGCTCCTATCAATAGCAATAATTTAGCGAATTTCAACAATTGGACAGCCCAAGAATTAGCTCTATCAGTAAATAATAATGTAAAAACAAATGGCATTGTAGCAGCTTATGGACAGTTTCACGCTATTGTTGGCAATCAATTATGGAGTTCTGTAGGCGATGGTAGTTGGACGGTAACTTACGACAATGATTCTTTGTTTTTACATAATATTTCCTTTGATAATCAACGAATTACCTTAACAGAGTGGGGGAGTGAAGAAAGTTCAGTTAATGCACGTCTTGTATTATTAGATCAAAATTTTGAGCCTCAATATTTTAAAAATGGAGGGCTAGGTCGGCCATTACAAAGTATATTTAGTTCAGATAATCAACTTTGGGTAGCAGATTTATACAACGGATTAGTTAATATTAATCAAGATAATGCTTATCAAAGAGTTATTCCTAATGGTCCGAACAGCAATAAAGTTTTTGCCCTAGCTACTCGCAATGGAGAACTATGGGCAACCTCTGGCGGTGTAAATAATACTTGGCTCTATCAATTCATTGATGCGGGATTTTATAGATATAATAACAATACATGGGATAATTTTAATAATTTTAATACGGATATTTTATACCTTAAAGATATGCGAGATTTTATCGCACTTGCCTATCATCCAACTGAAAATTTGCTTTATTTGGCTTCCTACGGTTGGGGTTTATTAGAATATGACTATGAAACTTTTACCTTATTTGATCCACA
This sequence comes from Bacteroidota bacterium, assembly GCA_020631155.1. Lineage (GTDB taxonomy): Bacteria > Bacteroidota > Bacteroidia > Chitinophagales > UBA2359 > JAHDHV01. The sequence goes on from JAHDHV010000256.1 coordinate 3,895, forward strand.
AAATAGCAGTTTACAAGAAACCACTGGCGATCCCGGACGTTACCGAATTAGCGGTTTAGACTTTGATTTTAACAACAACTTATGGATAAGTAACTTTGGTGCTGCTGCTCCTATTTCCGTAAAAATGGCGAATGGCGAATGGCAAGCTTTCACTCCACCTATGCCCTTAAATGAAAATGGCGTTTTTGGTATTATTACTGATGATTTTGGGCAAAAATGGATGCCTGTTAAACGAGACGGCTTATTGGTTTTTGATAGCGGTAATGACCTTAAAGATACTAGCGATGACAGTTATGCATTGCTTAAAATTGGTGAAGGGCGCGGCAATCTACCATCTAATGATGTGCGCTGTATTGCCAAAGATAGAGATGGACATATTTGGGTTGGAACCGATCAGGGGGTTGGCGTATTTTACTGCGCTTTTAACGTATTTGGACAAGGCGGTTGCGATGCGATCAAGCCTTTTGTAGAGGTTGACGGATTTGGAGCATACTTATTAGAAACAGAAATTATACGTACTATTGCTGTAGATGGAGCTAATCGCAAGTGGATAGGCACAGAAAATGGGGTGTGGTTAATGTCGCCAGATGGAACACAACAAATCAATTATTTTACTGTAGAAAATAGTCCGCTTTTATCCAATGAAATTACAGATATTAGCATTGATGCTCAAACGGCAGAGGTATTTATTGGAACAAGTCGCGGCATTGTTTCTTTTCAAGCAGCAGCAACAGAGGCAACAAATCTACACAATAGCGAAATTTTAGTCTACCCCAATCCTGTGCGCCCCGACTATATAGGCGATATTGCCATCAAAGGTTTGGCACAAGATGCTACCGTAAAAATAACCGATGTCAACGGCACCCTTTTTTATGAAACAACTGCATTGGGTGGGCAAGCGGTTTGGGATGGCAAAGATTATAACGGGCAGCAAGCAAGCAGCGGCGTTTACCTCATATTTAGCAGCAATAGCGATGGCTCAGATAGTGCTGTCACTAAATTATTGTTGACACGTTGATGTTTTAGATGGGAGATGGGAGATTTTTTTCAATCACAAATCTACGAATCACGAATCCACTAAATTCAACAAAAACCATTTTTAGTTGTTGAATTTATACATTAAAGAAATAAGCAAAACCTTATAACTTTTTCACCTTAAAACCTTAAAACCACTTCAATTTTCGTGAGTAAAAAAAACATTATTATACTTTGGTTTAGAAACGATTTGCGCCTTCGCGATAATGAAGCACTGTATCAAGCTACTCAAAATGCGGACTATATCCTGCCTATTTATTGTCTTGATCCAAGACAGTTTAAATCTACAAATGCCCCATTTTCCGAATTAAATATGCCCAAAACAGGGGCATTGCGTGCTAAATTTTTGTTGGAAAGCTTGCAAGACCTCCGTTTTTCGCTCCGCGATTTGGGGAGTGATTTAATTATTCGCACAGGCAAACCCGAAGAAATTATTTTTGCACTGGCTAAATATCATCAAGTCAAAGCGGTGTATTTTCATGAAGAAGCAACCGCCGAAGAAATTGAAGTGGAAGAACGTTTGGAGCAAAACTTGGCACATATAGGCGTTGATTTTGAGCCTTTTTGGGGGAGTACGCTCTATCATTTTGATGATTTGCCCCAGTCTATTGACGAACTGCCTGATATGTTTACGAACTTTCGCAAGCAAATAGAAAAAAAAGGCAAAGTGCGCCCACTTTTTCCCATTCCTGAAAAAATAGCTCTTTTACCCGAAGTATCTGCTGGCGAACTCCCTACTTTACAACAGTTAGGAGTAGAAGAAAAAGCAACAAATAATCGTTCTGTTTTGGCATTTAAAGGTGGTGAAACAGCTGCCTTATTGCGTTTAAAACATTACTTTTGGGAGGGTGATTACTTGCAATTTTACAAAGAAACTCGCAATGGACTGCTTGGAGCAGATTATTCTTCTAAATTTTCGCCTTGGCTGTCAAATGGCTGTTTATCAGCTCGTTATATTTATGAAGAAGTCAAAAAATATGAAGAACATCGTATCAAAAATGATTCTACTTATTGGATGGTTTTTGAATTGTTATGGCGCGATTATTTTCGTTTTATAGCCATGAAATATGGCAATGATATTTTTAAAACTGGTGGTATAAAGCAAATTTCGCAGCAAGGCCAACACGATGCCATACGCTTTAAAAAATGGTGTCAAGGGCAGACAGGTATTCCTTTTGTAGATGCAAATATGCGTGAATTAACAGCTACAGGTTTTATGTCCAATCGTGGGCGGCAAAATGTTGCGAGTTTTTTGGCGAAAGATTTAAATATTGATTGGCGTTGGGGGGCAGCTTATTTTGAGTCCAAATTATTGGATTATGACCCATGCAGCAATTATGGCAATTGGAATTATGTGGCAGGTATTGGCAATGATCCGCGTGAAAATCGCTATTTTAATGTGTTGGTGCAAGCCAAACGCTATGATCCAAAGGGGAAATATGTTAAATTCTGGTGTCCTGAACTCAAACGCCTGCCTTCAACACGTATTCACGAACCTTATCTATTAAATGAAACCGAACAAAAATATTTAGGTGTGCAAATTGGGCAAAATTATCCAGCACCCTGCCTAGATATTCAGCATTGGAAGGCGAGGAGGAAGTTTGTGAAATGAGTATGTTCCAAATGTCCTATTTTTCAACCGAACAGTTTTTGTTTACTTAACAGGTTGTGGATTTAGTAGATTAGTGATTCGTAAGAACAAAATTGTGCACAATTAATCAGTACTTGGCACTTAAGTAATTCTACAATAATAAGTTGAACCAGTCACCTTTATTATTTTGCTTTGTACTTCGTTGAAAAGCCTCGCCGTAGCTCCGCTATGCCTACGTTTTTCGCCTTATACAATTCAAAATTATTTTGGCTTTATGGTGCAACTTATTATTTCCGCATTACTAATTCGAGCGTAAACACTTTTTTTTATTCAAAAAAGGGTATTTTTGCAGCGAAATTCAATAAAGCCAGTGAATTTAAGTACTATACAATAATTAAATGCTACTCTTTTTTTGATTAAAAAAATGAAAATCAATGCTTTAGGGTAAAGTTGCACACAATTAATTAGTATTTGACACTCAATAGGTTTTATACATTCAATTAACTGCAAAAATAAAATTTTAATATAAAATGTCATACGTATTTACTTCCGAATCGGTATCAGAAGGGCACCCAGATAAGGTAGCAGATCAAATTTCTGATGCGATTTTAGACGAATTTTTAAGACAAGACCCCAAATCGAAAGTAGCTTGTGAAACACTGGTTACAACAGGTCTAGTAGTTATTAGTGGAGAGGTCAAAAGTGAGGCTTATGTTGATGTACAGAAAGTAGCTCGCGATGTCATCAAAAAAATTGGTTATAACAAATCCGAATACCAATTTGATGCAGACTCTTGTGGTATCATTTCCGCTTTGCATGAACAGTCGCCCGACATCAATCAGGGTGTAGAGCGTGCTAAGGAAGAAGAGCAAGGTGCTGGTGATCAGGGCATGATGTTCGGTTATGCAACCAATGAAACCGACAATTATATGCCTTTGCCTTTGGCTTTATCCCATTTGTTGCTGCAAGATATGGCAGCGATTCGTAAAGAAGGCGAGGTGATGACTTATCTCCGCCCTGATTCCAAATCGCAAGTTACGGTAGAATACAATGAAAACGACCAGCCAGTTCGTATAGATACTATTGTAATTTCTACGCAACATGACGAATTTGCTGCCACTAATGGCAAGGATGAAGCAAGCCTTATGCAAGAAACCATAGAGGCGGATGTTAAAAAGTACTTGATTCCCAGAGTATTAACTCAACTACCAGAGCGTTTACATAGCCTACTTTTGGATGATAAAATCCGCTATTTGGTCAATCCAACGGGTAAATTTGTAATTGGCGGGCCGCATGGTGATACGGGCTTGACAGGGCGCAAAATTATTGTAGATACCTATGGTGGTAAAGGCGCGCATGGTGGTGGTGCATTTTCGGGCAAAGATTCTTCTAAGGTAGATCGCTCGGCTGCTTATGCTACTCGCCATATTGCTAAAAACTTAGTGGCTGCGGGTATTGCCGATCAGGTATTGGTGCAGGTGGCTTATGCTATTGGTGTAGCTGATCCCGTTGGTTTGTATGTCAATACCTATGGTTCGGCAAATGTGGATTTAAGTGATTCTGAAATTGGTAAAAAAATCGAAGGTATTTTTGATATGCGTCCAGCAGCAATTGTCAAACGCTTTGGCTTAACCAATCCTATTTTTGCCACAACTGCCGCCTATGGTCATATGGGCAGAGATTGTGAAGTTATTGATGGACACGAAACATTTACATGGGAAAAATTAGACTATGTAGATAAGGTGAAAACAGCTTTTGGGTTGAGCTAGGTCGTTAGACAGGAGATGTGAGACAAGAGATGTGAGATTTAAGACCATTAATATATACTTTTTTTAGAAACAATAGCGTAGTTCTAAACGATCTATGTTATTGTTTTTTTTAATGTTTTTTTGTCAAAATAATTAAAAACCTTACAACTTTGATATGTTTCAAATGTCATGCTTTTCAACCAAACAGTTTTTGCTTATTTTTTGACAGTTCGTGGATTTGTGATTAGTAGATTATTTCCGCATTATTTATTGATTCGTTTATGAGGTTTTGAGTTTCATTTTGAATGAGTTCTGTAATGACGGCTTTCGTCCTTAGTTTTTTTGTAAGTAATTAACAATCAAAAATTTATACATGAAATAAGGTTCGAAAATTAATTTCTAAAAGCCAAATATCCAAAAGTCTAAATAGCCAAATAGCAATCTTAGAACTAAAGTGTTAGGAAGAAAATGAAACATACCACAACTTTGCAACCTTTCAAACTATAAAACAAAAAATGTCTACCCATCAATTATTAACAGGAAAAAGAGGAATTATTTTTGGTGCTTTAGATGA
>JAHDHV010000257.1 GCA_020631155.1 Bacteroidota bacterium
CTAAACTATTTTTTTAAATTTGTTAGAACATTGCAAATAAAGTGTTTAGGCTTGTATTTTTTTAGCTATACATGGGCTATTAGTAGCTAAAAAATGCACCTGTTCATTTATCCAAATCGCTATTTTATTTTAGAAGATAATAAATGTTTGGTAGTTACCTTCTGAGTAATTATACTTAGAATATACTACTGATTTATTTGGTACCCATTACACAACAGCACCTACATTTGTTAAGTGTGCCAAATACGCTATTGATGTCATAAAATTTGTATTAAAAAAACTAATTATACCCATTTCTTCTACACATCAGTCAATTCAAAGGTGATGTGATTCAATATTGTTTGTTACAAACCTTTTTTGAGAAAACGTCTCTAACCACTTACTACTACCTACAAAAATTTGAGGCAGTTGAATGGATGTGCTATATATTATTCAGGCATCATATGTTTTAAGGCATGCTAGTTTCCAAGCATCTGTTTAACTACCTAGACCTATTATTGATTGGTACCCAAATATCATTTGGCGAGTAGTATACACTTAACACATTACATTAATATTTTTTTCGTTTTCTTTTAAAAAACAACAGTTTATAGTACAATAAAGCCACATATTAACTGCAACAGCAATTACCTAATCAAACTTTTGAAATAATTTTGGAGACATGAATAAAACCAAGCAATTAGCCCAAAATACGAACCAAAAGCTTAAACAGCTTCAGCAACAAAAGCATACGCTCTCTAAAGCTAATGCAGATTATCACCAAAGTATTGGGCAACTAACAGAGTTAAACGATGACTTCAATCATCTGCTACAAAGTACAGATGCGGGTATTCTTTTTTTGGATGAACAACTGAAGGTTCGGAGGTTTACTGAATCCATACAACGTCATATTGACATCAAGCAAGAGAATATAGGCAATCACATAGGCAATTTATCTATACATATTGATTACCCCCATCTCGCCCAAGATGCCCAATCAGTATTGACCAATCAACAGCCTTTGGAACGTAAAGTTTGTAGCCACTGGAAAGATTGGTATTGGATGCGAATTTTACCTTATCGCTCGGCGCGCGAGCAGGTAAAAGGAGTTGTCATTGCTTTTGTCAAAATTGCGGAACTTAGCAAAATGACCAATCGCCTAACACAACTTGCCGAAGCACTAGAACGTCAAGGTTTGCAATTGCTAAAAAGTAATCGCCAACTCAAACAACAAATTAGCACTAAGGAGCAAATCACACTCGAACTGGCGCAACAAAAAAATTTATTAGAGTCTATTTTAGATAGTATGGCTGAGGGCATCATTGTTTTGGATCAAAATAATGAACTGATTTTATTGAATGATGCCGCACGCAATATCACAGGCTTAACACCTGCAAAGACTACACAACAGCCGCTTGCACAGTGGGTACAACAATGTACTTTCTATTGCCCGACCACAGAACAAGCATTGCCACAAAATTTGTACGCCCTCCAAGAAATTCTTCAAAATGCTCAATCAAAAACTTGCGAATTATTGGTTCGCTGCCATGAACAAACACAAGAAAAATACATTCGCATTAATGCACGTTCTTTAAAAAACCTTAGTGGACAAATAGATGGCTCAATTATTACCATCAGTGACATTACCCATCAAAAAAAGGCAGAAAAAAACCTACAAAAAAGCTTGATAACAGAGCAGGCTTTGTCAGGTGCTATTACCGATTTAATGTTTAAGGTTAACAAACAAGGTACTTACATTCAGTACATCCCTGCTAAGGAAGGGCAAAGTATTATTCCGCCAGCCACTTTTCTGGAAAATAACTTGCAAGATATTTTGCCGAATGAAATCGCAGAGAACGCCTTAGAAACTTTGCAAAAAGCTTTAGAAACGTCAAGCCTTCAAGCGTTTGAGTTCGATTTATTATTAGAAGATACACGAAAATTTTATAAAGCTCGCTTCTCACCCCTTAATGACAATGAAGCTATTTGTATTATTCAGGATATTACAGAAAAATTAGTTTGGCAAGAAAGTGTCAAAAAATCAGCAGAATATTATAAGTATCTTGTTGAAAGCGCACCTTTTCCAGTTGCATTACACAATAAAAAAGGAAAATTCATATTGTTTAATGATGCTACTCGCGAATTATTAGGTTTAGCTCCTCAATCAGATTTAAGCAAAAAAAGCATCTTTGACTTTATAGTTCCCAAAGAACGCAGCAAGGTTAAACGTCTGATTAAAGAAGGTTTTCAGGATCAACTACCCAATATGCCTGCTGAATTTACCCTTGTAACAGTTGACGGCGCACTTAAAAGAGTCGCTGCTAAGGCTTCCATTATTTGTTATCAAACACAACTAGTTGTACAAGTTGCCCTACAAGAAATAACGGCTTACAATAAAGGCAGTAAAAAAAACCGAAACCCTGCCTTAGTAGAAAGTAAAACCATTAAAACTAAAAAACCAGAGTGTGATGACTCTATTTAATTACGAATTACGAATTATCAATTACGAATTTAATGATAAATTAAAATTTATAATTACAAGCTTTTTGTTTTTTTTAACATATATAAATTCAACAACTAAAATTATCGTTACACAACAGTTAAAAAGCTAAAAGTCCAAATATCTAAAAAGCTAAAAGTCCAAAAAGTTTCTTATCTTGCGTGTCCTTAATCAAATAATAAAATAATCATCAAATATATGGACTTATTACTGTTGCAAGCTGCCCAACAAACAACCCCCTATGCTCACTTTTTGCTGATATTAGGTGTTTTTGTCATCATGTATTTTTTTATGATTCGCCCACAGGCTAAAAAAGTGCGCGAACAAAATGAATTGATTACAGGTCTACAAAAAGGTGATAAGGTTGTTACTATTGGTGGAATACATGGTAGAATTGTTAAAGTAAATGATCTTACTTTTTTAGTAGAAGTAGATAGTGGCACCAAATTAAAAATTGAAAAATCGGTTGTCTCTGCGGAGTTTACACGCGCCTTACAACAACCTCAAGCAGCAGAAGCTTAGTTAAGAGATGTGTGAGACGTGAAATATAAGATAGTCTACCTTGTCCAAATCTTACAGTAATTTCAAACGTCCTTTAATTCTATCTAGTTAGCTACTTATTTACTATGAAAAAACTCTTATCAAGAGAAGACCGTTCTATATTACTGGCTTGCCTATGTATTTCTTTTATTATCTGGCTATTAGGAACTTTAAATGAGAGATACGAAACAGTAATTCCAGTGAAAGTTCAATACATTAATGTACCTCAAGATAAAGTTTTAATAGAAACCCCACAAACACAATTTGAGCTAGAGATTTATGCTACAGGCTCAGATTTGGTACGAAAAGCAGGCTTTTTTACGCAAATAGTAGATATAGACTTAACACTTGCTCGCGATGAAACATTGCCAACTAGTACATTGGAAAAAATATTTGCCAAACAACTAGACATTGGGGAGATTCGCACAATTAAACCTTCTTTCATTAAGTTTAAACTAGATAAACAAAGTACTCGCTATTTACCTATACAGCTAACCGAACAACTGCAAACAAAAAAAGGCTTCTCCATCAAAAAATCGGGTATTACCTTAAAGCCTGATTCTGTTAAAGTATCAGGTCCCGCTTCCCGACTTGACTCGCTCAAGTTTTGGGCAACGGATACGCTACTGCTAGACAATATTGCTCAACAACAAACAGGAAAAATAAAGTTGCAAAAGCCTACTAATGAAGGGTTTAAAGTTTTTAAAAATATAGTTGAATACACCATACCTGTCATACAATATACCGAAAAAACCGACTTCCTTTCCATTAGGGTTGTTAATATACCTGATGACAAAAAAGTATTGTTGCATCCCAAAAAAGTAAAGCTTACCTATACGATTAGCCAAGACAATTACGACGAAATCAATATTTCGGACTTTAAAATTGTTGCCGATTTTGCCAATATTGACTTGGATAATCGCCAAGAAATTGACCTAGAAATCAAAGAGCATCCACCTGCAAACCTTGTTAAAGGTATTCGTATTTCTCCTAATGTTGCCGAATTTATTGTTATTGAATAGAGGGCTTTTTAACTGTTTAAGTAGCTGGACAAAATTAAACAACAAAAAATACTTATACTTTTTGTTGTTCCAAAATCATAAAAAAATTCTAATTTACTTAAAAAGAATGACTTATGCATAAAGTTTCTTTTGCTCCAATATTGCCTTCCCTACAAGAAAATGTGTTAAAACTACTGATAGCCAATCACTTACCTACTTCCGATATTGGAGAAAAAGTACAATTATTTACGCTACAGGACAAGGAGCAACTATTCGGAGTAGTAGGCCTTGAATGTTATGGTACAGATGCATTATTGCGCTCGCTAAGTGTGGCAAATGAAGCAAAAGGCAAGGGCTATGGCAAATATTTGGTGCAACAAATTGAGGAGTATGCAGTACAAAATGATTGTCAAACGCTGTATTTACTAACCACCACCGCACAAGATTTTTTTGCCCGTCTCAACTATCAAGTCATTGATAGACAAAGCGTTCCACAAAATATTTTAGCAACTACAGAATTTTCTAGCATCTGCCCCTCTACCGCCATTTGTATGTGTAAAAGATTGGAAGTTAAAATTTAGACATAATTCGTAATTCGTATACCAAAAACAGGATAAAAGCAAAAGTTGTTAAATTTTTTATTTGTTTTTATCAGTGTAGCCAGAGGCTACAAATTTAGTTCGGAGCGAGGCAAAGCCTCACACCTGCTAGATTACAGGGGCGAGGTTCCACCTCGCGCCGAACCAAACCTTATAGGCTTTGGCTATAAAAAATTACGATTCTAAACTGTTTTTGATATGAGTGTGTCAAGGATTTAGGGAATAACGAAATGTTATCGAAATGAAAGGGGAACCTTTCCTTTTTTCTAAAATAAAATAGTATTTTTTTTATTGGTGTTGAAAAACGGCCTTGAAAGTTTTTGCGTTAAGAAAATTGGCATGAAAAGCGTTAAGAAATATCCGTAGTGATACGAATTTTAAAAACCTAGTGAATTTTATTCAAACTTTAAACTTTTGACTATCAGTTATTTATTTTAATCAAAAAAAGAAGTATCGCCTTAGGAGATTTTAGATTGTTCTACCAATTTTTAGCGAAAAAGTTTCACCGTCTTGATTTTTTGTTTCTTTTTTATCAAGCAAAAAGAAAAAAACCTAGATAATCCCAACACTTTTTAAATTAAAGCGAATAGCTATTATTATACGATTTCCCTCTTTTCTTGACACACTCTTTGATTATTAATGCAGATACAATGCTTTGAATTTTAAATATCTGTAAATATGCAACGGCTAAAGCCTTCGTTACAGAACTCATTTAAAAAGAAATCAAAAGTCCAAAAACGAATCACTGATCTACTAATCACGAATCCACGAGCTACTAAAGTAAGTACAAACTGTTTGGTTGAAAAGTACAGTATTTGAAACATAAGTGCCAAGCACTATTTAATTGTGCACAATTTTCTGCTAAAGTATTAGAAATGAGGAGTTTAGTCTTTTACTATTGTAATGTTAATTTTGTCTAGGTACTTACCATTCGTAATTCGTAATTTCTAATTCGTAATTAATATAATAGATGTTATCAAAATTTTCCCTATTACTCTATAATATATCCATTCATTTATATTATCTACTCATTTATTTAGCTGCTTTTTTTCAGCCAAAGGCTAGATTGTGGATAGAAGGGCGCGAAAATTGGGCAAATAGACTGCAAAAGGACCTAGCATCCAATACAAAACCACTCGTTTGGGTGCATTGTGCTTCACTAGGCGAATTTGAACAAGGCCGCCCCGTCATTGAGCGCATTAAAAAACAATACCCTAATTACGCCATCCTTTTGACCTTCTTTTCCCCCTCAGGCTATGAAGTAAGAAAAAAATATCAACAAGTAGATCATGTTTGTTATCTTCCTTTAGACACAGCTCAAAATGCTCAACAATTCATCCATATTGTTCAACCTAAAATAGTCATTTTTATAAAATACGAATTTTGGTATCACTACCTCCATCAACTGCATCAGCAGCAAATCCCAAGCATAGTAGTAGCAGCTATTTTTAGGGAAAAGCAAATATTTTTTAGCGCATATGGCCAACTTTTTCGGCAACTCCTCTCCTATTTTTCACACATTTTTGTACAAAATCAAGCCTCTGCCAAACTATTAAAAAACATCAATATTACCCAAGTCAGCATCGCCAAAGACACCCGTTTTGATCGCGTTTTTGAGAATAGCCAACAAGTAAAACAACTCCAAGAAATAGCCACTTTTAAAGGTGAAAGACGCTTGTTAATTGCAGGAAGTACTTGGCCAAGAGACGAAAAAATACTAGCCGATTTTATTAACCAAGCTCCCGAAAACTGGTGTTTTATCATCGCCCCCCATGAAATTAAAAGCGCACAAATTGCTCATTTCCAGCACTTATTAAAAAAATCAAACTGCAAATACTCTGAATTTCAAATAAATTTACATTCCAAAAAAACAACCTTAATCATTGATAACATTGGTCTACTCTCTAGCCTTTATCAATACGGTGATTATGCTTATATCGGCGGCGGTTTTGGCAATGGGATTCACAATATTTTAGAAGCTGCTGTTTTTGGCACACCCCTATTTTTTGGCACAAATTATCAGCGATTTAAAGAAGCAGTAGACTTGGTAGCACAAAAAGGTGCATTTGTCATTCAATCTGTTGAAGACCTAAAAAATCAAATAGCAATTTTTGAAAAAAATACTGATTTATATAAAAAAACCAGTGAAAACAATCAAAAATACATACAGCACAACAAGGGTGGAACTGATATTGTGATGGATTATATTAGGCAATTCCTTTAGGGGTGTATGGCAATATGTAGGTATGTTTCACATGCCATGCTTTTCAGCCAAACAGTTTTTAGTAATGCGGAAATAATAACTTGAACCATAAAGCCAAAGTAATTTTGCTTTGTACAAGACGAAAAACGTAGGCATAGTGGAGCTCTGGCGAGGCTTTTCAACGAAGTACAAGGCAAAATAACAAAGGCGACTGGTTTAACTTATTATTGTAGAATTACTTTGCTACAAAAAAACTCAAAAATCAATGTCCAATTTCTACTCTCTAATCGCTAATTTCTAACAGCTAAAAATCCAAAAGTCTAAAGAGCTAAAAAGCAATCTCACAAGCAAAGTGTTAGGAAGAAAATGAAACATACCAATACATACAGACGCGCTCAATCACATCTCTACCACTTATTCAATCCGTTTCCGTTGAATTGCCTGCCATGCCATTGAACAAAATAATCTAGTTGCTTGATTTAAATTTGCAAATCGCTCGTCTGTTGTCAAACCTTTATTGTAACGGTAATAAATCTGCTGTACAATCACTGCCACTTTAAACAAGCCATAAGCATAGTAAAAAATCAAATTCTTAACAGAACGACCACTCTTTTCTCCGTATAATTCCACTAATTCCTGTCTGCTGGGGTTACCATCCAGTGTTGTGGGCGATGGCCAACTCTTTAGTACTAGCTCATTATCTGTAGGCATTGTCCAATAAGCCAGCGAAGTTCCCAAATCCATTAATGGATCGCCGAGTGTACACATTTCCCAATCCAAAATCGCCCGAATCGCTGCCCAATCTCCTTCCTTAAACACCACATTATCGTATTTATAATCATTGTGAATCAAGCTAAAATCGTACTGCCTCGGTTGATTCGCTTCCAACCACGCCATCACCTTTTCCGCCTCTGGAATTTCTTCCGTTGCAGCCCGTAAATACTGCTTGCCCCAGTTCAATACCTGTCGTTCTACATAGCCCTTCGGCCGCCCCAAGTCACCCAGCCCAACTGCCTCATAATCAAAGCGATGTAAATCTACAAAGGTATTCAGCCAGCTATCCGCAACAATAGCAAAATCACTTGCCAAAACCGCCCTTTTTTTTGCTTCTTTTCGAGATAAAATCACTCCATCTACATATTCCATTACATAAAAAGGCGCGCCAATAATCGCCTCATCAGCCGTATATACATACGCCTTTGGAGCCTTCGCAAATCCCTTATTTAAGCCCGACAGCACCTTAAACTCTCGCCCCATATCATGCCCACGCTTAATTGCTCCGACAGGCGGACGGCGCAACACCAATTGCTTTCCTTCAATATTTAGCAAATAGGTTAAATTGGAAAAACCTGTGGCAAATTGCGTTACATTTAGTTCACTTTTCCTATCTTTGATCAACTTATTTTCTTGGAGAAATTTATTTAATGTTTTTTCATTTAATTCTTCTCCTTTGCGTACTTTTTGTGGCATTTTTTGTTTTTTTTTAGTGTTTCACAAATCTATGGAATGGTAAAATGCTATCCAAATAATACTTATACTAAACACAGGTGAGTTTTAGTATAACTTGATAATGGTAAATTACTTAGCTGTTGGCTTGGATGAGGGATTGTAGAGGAAATGAGCCAAAGCCAAACGCTAGAGAGCCTTAGCCGAGTGAGGGCGGAACGGTAGGGACGTATTGCAATACGACCGCTACAAGCGAGGCTTAGAGCGAACAGCGTTTTGGCAAAGGCGAATTGCAACGGAAAGCCCGACCCCAATGATTGAGCGTTAGGAGCGTCAGCGACTTTTGCGAAACAGAGGGGACAGCCCAAAATAATATTTAAAAAATCTACTATACCATTGTCAAGTATAAGTACTACACAATTATAACTTTTGAGTGTGTCAGAAAAAGAGGGATTTCGTATAACAATTATTGCCCTTAATCTTAAAAGGTGTTGCTTTACCTACGTTTTTTTCTTTTTTACTTGACAAAAAAAGAAACAAAAAAGTCAAGACAG
>JAHDHV010000258.1 GCA_020631155.1 Bacteroidota bacterium
CAATTACGAATATAAAACATTTTTTATAGAAATTCAAACTGCATACAAAAAAATAGGAATATATAAACTACGAGTAATGCAATACAAAAAAAAATTAATCAAATTCAATATAAAAAAATACAAAATCAATAAATAATCTACTTTTATCTGTTAACTTTTAATATTGATAATCAATTCATTATTTAATACTAGATGTAGTCAAGTTACAAAATTACATTTTCATGACACATCCTATTTAAATCACATTATCATAAAATAATTGTAAAAAAAATTATCATTTTTTTTAATCGAAAAACACACTTGATAATAGTAAATTAGGGGTATATTTGATATTATTCCTACTAACCATAAAAGTATTGTCAGTTTGCCTTTTGGCTATTTAGCTTTTAGAAACTAAAGAATAGAAACTAGCAATAATCAATTGCTTATTAAATTTTATAGCTTACTTAACTCAATGATTACTATAACTTTATAACACTATGACTACACGTATTACAGAAATTATCTTAAGAGAAAGCACCCATTAAAAAAACACCTAATCACGCATCACTAATTTACAGCTCAACGCTCTGAATAATACTAATTTAGACAAGTCAAGGCCTTTCAATTGAAACAAAATTTCAATATAACATTATCAAACACATTTTCCAAACCAAAAGATAAACACAAAATATGTTCTTGCCCAATCATTGTTCAATTCAATAATTTTTTCTATATTCAGTCAAGGTTCACACCACAGTATGTTTCAAATAGCGTGTTTTTTTTACCAAACAGTTTGTGCTTACTTTTACAGTTCGTGGATTTGTGATTAGTAGATTATTGATTCGTTTTTGGACGTTTTTTACTGATTAATTTCTTTTTGGATGTTTTCTGTAACGAAAGCTTTAGCCGTCATAATACTATAAAAATCAAAAGCTTATATCCATTAGAAAAATCAAAATTGACTTATTTTAACTAATCTCTGATTGTTAATTTCTAACAGCTAAAAGTCTAAATAGCCAAATAACCATTTTAGAAACAAAGTGTTAGGATAAAAATGAAACATACCCACACCACACTAACCATCACATTATACATCAAACAATATGAAAACTAAGTTTGCTTTTAGTGTATGTATCCTTATCTGTATTCATTGGGCAGCTTGCTCAACTGATTTTGAACTCGCAGGTGAATGGAAAGAGACAACTGTTGTGTATGGTGTACTTAATGCCAGAGATAGCGTGCATTATATCCGAATCCAAAAAGCATTTTTAGGGGAAGGTATCAATGCTTTTGAGGTAGCTCAAATAGGCGACTCCCTTTATCATGAGGTAGCCCCTACTGTAAAGGTAGAAGTTTATGATGTAGCTGAAAAAAATTTTGACAAACAATATAACTTGCAAAAAATTGAAGCTATTAGCGTTGATATTGAAAAAGAGGAAGGAATTTTTGCAACAGAACCGCATTGGCTTTACCAATTCACTCACCCACTTACCGCCGATTCCCTGTACCAATTAGTCATTGAAACGCAGCGAGGCAATACCATTAAAGGCAGTACACCCATTATTGACAACTTTGAGCTTCGCTACCCCGATTCTGATGATACGCTTAGTCTTTTACAAAATTTTGAGGTCTTGTTTGAAACTGCTCCTAATGGCTTTTCTTATTCACTTTATCTTCATTTTAATTATACCAATAAAAGCCTTACCAATAATGACACTTTACAGGAAGATGTAACAGCTATTTGGCCTATTTTTTCTAATAAAAAAATAGTTCCTTTTAATGACAGAATAACCTTATCTGAACATCAGGTGCAAAGCGATCTTTTTTTTAATTTTTTACTAGGAAAAATACCTGTCAGTGATACGATTTCAGAAAGAAATTTTAAAAGTATAGATTTAGTCTTTTGGGTGGCGAATGAAGATTATTACAATTACGACCAATTTGTACGAGCCAACTTAGGCATTACTTCTTTTCATGCAGGCCAACCTTTTACCAACTTAGAGGGCGGCATCGGTGTATTAGCTAGTCGCTACCAAAAAGTAGTTAAAAATATACAAATAACGCCGAGTACGCTTGATGCCATTGCTTGCAGTCCTGCAACTCGTCAACTCCGCTTTCTTCCCAACAGAGCCCACCCATTTTACCCGTATTGTTTTTAAGGAGCGAAAATAAATATTCACTTTTCATTTTGGCGGCTATTTTGACTTTTCCTAAATTTCTGGCACACTCTAATAAGTGCCAAGCACTAATTAATTGTGCACAATCTTGCTCTAAAGTATTGACCTTCACTATTTTAATCAAACAAAAAGTCCCATTTAATTAATAAATATAAGCGAGGAGGCAAATCGCAACTGCCCCCCACTCCAATTAATAATAATCCCAAAACAAACTGCTTTAAACAGGCGGTTGTGCAAAATAAAAGATGGAGAAATAATGACAAGCTGCTCCTGCAATAACAAATAAATGCCAAATAGCATGATTATAAGGAATGCGTTTAGTAGCATAAAAGGCAGCACCAACTAAATAGAATGCGCCACCTATTGCTAAGAGCGTCATTCCACTAAAACCGACTGCTTCGATGGTTGGTTTGATAAAAAAGATGACAAAACAGCCTAAGGCAATATATAAAAATAAATCTAAGTGCCTGAATTTATATAAATAATTCCTAATACTTATCTTAAAAATAATACCACTAATAGCCAATCCCCAAATGAGTGCAAAAATAATAAATCCCCATCCATTGCGAAGATTGCCCAAAGCGAAGGGCGTATAAGTACCTGCAATGAGTAAGTAAATCGCTGCATGATCCATTAATCGGAAAGCTTTTTTGAGAGGAATGTTTCGCACACCATGATAAAGCGTTGAAGCTAAGAAGGTTATAACCATAGACAGCCCAAAAACCCAAGCTCCAAGTATAAACCAGCCATCATCATAGTGCATTACTTTTTTCACTAAAAAAAATACACCGACTACGCTCACAATGGTACCAAATAAATGTGTCCAAAAGTTGAGATTTTCTTCTTCTTCCGAATAAAAAGGTAACTTCATAGTAATTGCAATTTTTATGGTACAGAAAATTGGGTATCAAGTAATAGTTAAAAAATAACTTATTTGTTTAACCATTACTTAACATTGTGACTAATTAAGGTTGGTGTTTGTTTACTTTCAATGAATTATAAACAAAAAAAATGCCACATATTAAATTCAAGAACAATTTAGGTATAAATGCCTAAAAATTGCAATTTTCGGCTCAAAGTTTTGTTAAAGTTGGTGTAAATTCCTGTTTAAAGTGTTGAAGTGCCTCTTCAATCTGCTCAATATAATTGGCATAACTATGCTCTAATTCCTCATATAATTCCTGAAAGCTTGCATTATCAGCTAACTGTTTTTTAAAAGCTTCCAAGTTTAATAGAGCTACTTCTGTATCATGCCAATCGCCGAGCAGTTCCTGTAAAGCATCCAGGTTTTTTAAGCTCTTTTTATCGGCTAAAGGAACTCCTCTTATATCACTGACTAACAGCAAGTTGTAATTCAGTTCTTTAAGTAATTTTCTAAGGTCATGCAATTGCTCTGCTTCTTTATTTGGCAAGTCAATTAATTGAAAAATTTGTTGAAATAAGGTTTGAAAATAAGCACTCAATTGGGCATTTAATGCCTCTAGATTAAGGCTTTGAAGGTTTCGTAATAAATAGTCACTGTGTTGTTTAAGCACCGTAAAATAGTTTTGTTTTTTAAACACCAAAAAATTTGCTTTAGCATCCTGCTCTTTGGTAAAAAGGCGATCAATATGGTCGGATAAATCTAGTTCAAATTTTTTCTCATATTGTTTGAGTAGCTTTTGTTGTACTTGTAAATCTCTAATGGCACCTGCCTTTCGGAAAACCTGCCGAATAGGGCGATAAGCTTTTTTGGCATTTACTTGATCACTCAAAGCAGCTAATAAGCTAAATAAAGCTCTTAGTTTTTTAATGCTTACTCTTAATTTATGAATTACGTCTCTATCAAATTGATGAAAAGTCTCTATATATTTACTACTAAATAATTGATCAATTGTTTTGTAATACTGCACCAATTTTTGCCGTACTTTTTCGGGTAAATTGGCAGCTAGATTGCGATTTTTATAACTTGAATCTTCTGTAATATCCTTACCGAACCATTTAGGAGGTGTAAAATTATGTGCTGCCTGTTCAGATGCAAATTCTACCTCAACTGTTACTAAATTTGCTTGTGCTTTGGAGTGAAAAATATCTAGTTCAGCAATTAATTTATCTTGTAACGGAATTTTATAACGAGTTTTGTGAATCACTTCTGTAGTCGCAGAAGGCAATAGATTGACAAATTCTTGTTTGCGAAGGGCTACTTCATGCTCAGTTCGTACTAGTCCGCCTTTCGATTTTAGGGTTAACCAATATTTACGCCCTGCCTGCCGCAATCTGATTTCGGGAACTTTACTAATATACCATTGTTTAATTATATGATTATCATATTGTTCTAAGTCATCAGGCAATGACAGAACCAAAAATTTTTTTTCGATTTCCATTGTATATTAAATTAAATTTCAAAGTATTGTATTCGTATAAAAATTAAAACAGTATGTTCAAGAAGTTGTTTATACTTTGTGGATAATTTCAAACTACTGTTTTTTTGGATAAGTACCTAGACAAAATTAATAGTACATCAGTAAAAGACTAAACTGCTCATTTTTAATACTTTAGCACAAAATTGTGCACAATTAAATAGTGCTTGGCACTTAGTTGTACAAAAGTAATCAACTATCTACCCAATTCAAAAAAACAGTTTTGAATAAATTTAATTAAAAAAATTAAGTTTCTTCTTATTTTATAATATCTCATCATTTTGATAAATAATTATGAAAAAAACAATTTTAATTACTGGTACCAGTACAGGTTTTGGCAAATTAATGGCATTGCAGTTAGCAGAGCAAGGCCATCAAGTAATTGCTAGTATGCGTGGCATTAATGGCAAAAATGCTGAGGTTGCAGCAGAACTAGCTAGTAATGACCATATAACAGTTAAGGAAATTGATGTAACTAAGCAAGAGACCATTAACAAAGCAGTGCAAGAAAGCATTGAACAGTTTGGGAAAATTGATGTATTAGTCAATAATGCAGGGGTCTATGGTGGTGGCTTGCAAGAAGCTTACAGCATGGAACAAGTACATTGGCTTTTTGATGTAAATGTTTACGGACCATTACGAATGAATCAAGCCGTTTTGCCTCATATGCGCGAGCGTAAAGATGGTTTAGTCATCAATATTTCCAGCTTAATTGGTTTAAGTGCTATGCCTATGGCCTCCATTTATTGTGCCACAAAATTTGCTTTGGAAGGTTTAGTAGAAGGTTCTTATCCCGAATTATTGCCAATAGGAGTAGAAAATGTATTGGTTGAACCCGGCTTATTCCCTACAGAAATCCTTCAAAAACAAGGAGTTAACGCCGACTTGCCAGAGGTAGTTGCTAGTTATGGTGGCTTGAGTGAGCAGATGGGTGCGCAAATAGGACAAAACATGATGGCTCTCATCGAGCAGAAACAACCTAATCCACAGTCTATTGCTGACAAAGTGGTGGAATTGATTCATATGGAGAAAGGCACACGCCCGATGCGAAATATAGTTTGTACGCTTTGCGGTCCTGAGTTGTGTCGTTCTTTTGAAACTAGACGAACAGAAGATGCCCAAAAAATGGGAGCTGCCTATACAGCAGAAGTAGCCGTTAATTAGATTTTGGATATGTGATATCGGATTTTGGATTGGCTCTTTAGTAGAGTTACGGTAATAAGTTGAGCTATGAATCTTCCTATTCGCTGATTTTTTTCCTGTAAAAAATAGATTTATAGCTCTTTACTTTTCTTTAAACATATGGAATTTCATCCTCTGTTTCGCAAAAGTCGCTCACGCTCCTAATGTTCAATCATCGGGGTTGGGCTGTCCATTCCAATTCGCCTTTGCCAAAACGCTGTTCGCTCTAAGCCTTGCTTGTTGAGTTTGTATTGCAATACGCGTACCTACACGTTCCGCCCCCACTCGGCGTAGCGACAAGGCATGCCTTGTTGCTACTAGTGTTTGGCTGTGGCTCATTTCCACTCACATCCCTCAACCAAACCAACAGCTAGGTAATTTACCATTGTTAAGGTTTAAGTAGCGATTAATTTTATACAGTCTCATACATCGAAAAATACATAAAAAAATCGCACTATCGAATAGGATAATCCTATTTGGTAGTGCGATTTTTTTATAGGAAATTTAATCAAAAAAAGATGCAAACAATTAAAAATCAATTAATAACACATAAATTTATTAATACAAAGAGTAAAATCCTTGTGAGTGTGTCAAGAAAAGAGGGAAATTGTATAATAATAGTTATTCGCCTTAATTTAAGAAGTGTCGGAATTATCTAGGTTTTTTTCTTTTTGCTTGATAAAAAAGAAACAAAAAATCAAGACGGTGAAACTTTTTTGCTAAAAATGGCTAGGCACATCTAAAATCTCCTAAGGCGATACTCATTGTTTAAATCAAAATAAGTATTTGATAATCAGAGTTTAAAGCTTTAGTTTAAATTCTCTGGACTCTTAAAATTCGTATCACTACGGATATTTCTTAACGATGTGCCTAGCCATTTTCTTAACGCAAAAACTTTCAAGGTCGCTCTTCAAAACCAATAAAAAAAGGAGGTTTTATTTTTGGAAAAGGTAAAATGCGCCTCTTTTTATTCAGCTATTATTTTGTTATTCCCTAAATCCTTGACACACTCAATCCTTGTTTTGATGGATGGGGCATAGGAATTTACTTGATTGCCGTTTGTAGTAATTGGTAGCCTATGTTTCAATCCTTGTTTTGATGGATGGGGCATAGGAATATACTACCAGCTACAGTAACCGCCCTAAAAATAGTGGTTTCAATCCTTGTTTTGATGGATGGGGCATAGGAATTTACCTGCGACATCTTCTAGTGGAGGAGGATCATCATGTTTCAATCCTTGTTTTGATGGATGGGGCATAGGAATTTGACAAGGATAGATATAGAAACGCACTAATTGTAGAGTTTCAATCCTTGTTTTGATGGATGGGGCATAGGAATAAAAGAGCTTAACGCCCCTTGTAAGTCTGCTATTAGGTTTCAATCCTTGTTTTGATGGATGGGGCATAGGAATAATTCATCTTCTAATTTTGCATTAGTATCTAGTTTGCGTTTCAATCCTTGTTTTGATGGATGGGGCATAGGAATACAGAAACAATAACAATCAAAATAAGATAATTATGCGTTTCAATCCTTGTTTTGATGGATGGGGCATAGGAATTAATTGGAGTTTTTGGGGGCGATCCGAAAAGGAAGCGTTTCAATCCTTGTTTTGATGGATGGGGCATAGGAATATATTGGAGATATTAATATTGTTGATGCTACTGTTAAGTTTCAATCCTTGTTTTGATGGATGGGGCATAGGAATCCAAAAATTTTGCTTACTTGATAAGCCGCAATTCCTAGTTTCAATCCTTGTTTTGATGGATGGGGCATAGGAATTCATTACTGTGTCAAACTTCAAGGTTGACACAATCGTGTTTCAATCCTTGTTTTGATGGATGGGGCATAGGAATATTTCTGCTTTTTCCCCTCAAAAACTAGAATTTCCCTGTTTCAATCCTTGTTTTGATGGATGGGGCATAGGAATCCAAAAATTTTGCTTACTTGATAAGCCGCAATTCCTAGTTTCAATCCTTGTTTTGATGGATGGGGCATAGGAATATATGGAAAAAGAAAAGCGCTCTTTATGCATGTGGTGTTTCAATCCTTGTTTTGATGGATGGGGCATAGGAATCTGATGTTTATTACAACGACCTTTTGGCGCGTGTCAGGTTTCAATCCTTGTTTTGATGGATGGGGCATAGGAATAGTTACTGCCTAAGTACTCACTCTCAATTGCAACCATGTTTCAATCCTTGTTTTGATGGATGGGGCATAGGAATTTGTGATATTGTGGGATTGGAAGAAATGTTGTAAGGCGTTTCAATCCTTGTTTTGATGGATGGGGCATAGGAATGCAAATGACTTTCTGTATTGAGCTAACAGCAAAAAGGTTTCAATCCTTGTTTTGATGGATGGGGCATAGGAATCTTAATGTGGTATTTGTCGTTTCGCTGGTTGATGTGAGTTTCAATCCTTGTTTTGATGGATGGGGCATAGGAATCTGTTGGGACTACTTTCACTCATCAAGGTAAAAAGTAGTTTCAATCCTTGTTTTGATGGATGGGGCATAGGAATACCTAAACAACAAAAAAAGCATAGATATTAAACTAGTTTCAATCCTTGTTTTGATGGATGGGGCATAGGAATTTCTCATAACCTGCAATTCGACTACCGGCATCGCCGTTTCAATCCTTGTTTTGATGGATGGGGCATAGGAATTTATCAAGCAACAATACTACTGCCAAGTCAGAGCCATGTTTCAATCCTTGTTTTGATGGATGGGGCATAGGAATATATATTTTTCAGACTTCAGTAATATATTGGCAGAAGTTTCAATCCTTGTTTTGATGGATGGGGCATAGGAATATAACAGGCTCAATATATCGCAAATGGCACACGCATGTTTCAATCCTTGTTTTGATGGATGGGGCATAGGAATATATATTTTTCAGACTTCAGTAATATATTGGCAGAAGTTTCAATCCTTGTTTTGATGGATGGGGCATAGGAATATAACAGGCTCAATATATCGCAAATGGCACACGCATGTTTCAATCCTTGTTTTGATGGATGGGGCATAGGAATACTATTTTCAATAAGGCT
>JAHDHV010000259.1 GCA_020631155.1 Bacteroidota bacterium
CTTTTTTCTTCGCCTCTACTTCCTTTTTTGCTTTTTCAGCTTCCGCTTTTTTCTTCGCCTCTACTTCCTTTTTTGCTTTTTCAGCTTCCGCTTTTTTCTTTGTCTCTGCTTCTTTTTCTTTCTTTGTTTTTTCGGCTTCCGCTTTTTTCTTTTCCTCTGCTTCCTTTTTAGCTTTTTCGGCTTCTGCTTTTTTCTTTGCCTCTGCTTCTTTTGTCTTCTTCGTTTTTTCGGCTTCCGCTTTGATGTCTGCTTCTGATCTGCCTACATTTTTTACAAATCCGTTAATGCCTTTTGTGCCTAATAAATTTTTAGCTGCTTGTGCTTGTTTAGCATCATTATAATGCCCTACATATACATTGTATTTTCCATTGTTATATTGTGTATAAATATGACGTTGAGAAAAAATAGCTTTTACTCTAGAAAACTTATTCATATTTAAGGATGAATATACACCTAATTGTACTAGGTAGTTTGGTTTTTTATTGGAAAGAGTATGGCTATATAATACAAAGGCATCTTTAAAGCCAAGTCGTTTGACTTGTTGTAAGACTTTATTTGCAGTTGTTTTGTTTAGGTAACTTCGTAGCAGTACCTTAGTTTTTTTATCAGATGTTTTTTTGGTGCCTATAAATCCTAATTTTTTTAAAGGGGCATATTTTTTAGGATTATAGCTTTGTTCTACAGCAACCTGTATAGAGTAGGCTGTTTGACTATAGATGACTTGTGGGTAGAGTATAAAAAAATATAGGAGTAGTAGGTAATGTAATTTTCGTACAATAAAACTAGCTTTCATACAAAATAGTTGTTGGTTCACTGTTCTTTTTCTTCTGTATTGAGTTGGTGTTTCTAGTGTTTGCACAAATATACTGAGAAATGAGTGATTTTAAGCATTATTATAAGTGAAATAGTTGAATTTGACTTATCAACTTATGTAAATAAGTATACTTACTCCGTAGACGGATAACTTATACAAGAAGGATGCATTAGCCTTAAAATTGTTAATTTTTTGAATTAATTAATTGCCAAGCACTATTTAATTGTGCACAATTTTGTGCTAAAGTATTAGAAATGAGTAGTTTAGTCTTTTACTATTGTAACATTAATTTTGTCTAGGTACTTAGTTGGACAAAATTAAACGGCATTTGGACTTATTGTAAACCATTAATATTGAGTTAATTATCTCAAGTCTTATGTTTAGTTACTTAGTCATATGGAAATAGGCAGTTGAATCATAAAACCAAGGTAATTTTGAGCTGTACAGGTGTTACCAAATTATCATTACATTACCTTTTACCGTTTCTTGTACCCCATCTAAGTAAGTGACTTCAATAATATAAAAATAGGTGCCCATATCTGCCTTGCGAAAATCGTTTTGTAAGCCATTCCAACCATTGTTAATAAAATCTGCATCAATAAATATTTGTTTGCCCCAGCGATTATAAATGGCAATAGTAGCCGTTTGAATATTTTGCCCAATCATGTTAAATTCGTCATTAATGCCATCTTCATTAGGGCTAAAAGCAGTAGGTAACTGAATGGTATTTTGAGCAAAAACCTCAATACTAATGCTTTGTTCAGCACTACAACCATTGGCTTGAACAATAGTCAGTGTAATCAGTTGCATACCTTCTTCATTCCAAACAACTTTTTGCGGAGCAGAACTATTCACATCACTAGAACTGATACCATTTTGAAAATCCCAATCAAAGGTAGTTCCGATTTCTGTAGTAGAACCTGTAAAAACAATTTCAGCCGTTTCACCAAGCCCAACATTAGAGGGAGCTAATAATTCCACATTAGGACTTGGCAAAACAGTGACATCAAAAGTAGCAATGGCTTCACAATTATTGTTGTCATAGGTATAGGTGAGGGTATGTGTACCTGTGCCTGCAAGTCGAGGGGAAAAAGTTAAGGCAGTTGCATCTGTACCCGCACCTACCAGCGTACCATTAGTAGGAGAGAGGGCTAAGGCAACTGTTTCATCTTCTTCACAATATTCATTTTGTATACCTGTAATACTTACTGCTTCGGCAGCCTCTAAGGTAAAGTTATGATTAGCAACTTCTTGGCAGTCAGAGGATTCGGCAGGGCTAGTGTAAGTTATAGTATAAGTCTCATTAGGAGTAAGACTGCTAAGAGTTATATCTCCTGTATTTTCATCAATACTAGCAGAGGGGCTGATACTAAAAGTACCTCCGGGTGTTGAAGTACTACTTAAAGTAGTAGGTATAAACTCCTCATTAGCAACTGGACATATGCTGTTCGGCATATCAAAAGCGGCTACGTCTCCTGTACTAATGAGTACTTGAACACTTACAGGCGCGCTTTCACAATTGTTGTTGATTTGAGTGACATAAAAAGTGTAGACGCTATCTTTTTGTAGCGGTGAAGGGTCGTAACTATTACCACTAGATAAGAAATTTTCAGGAGCAACACCATTGCCATCATAAATGTTGTAGGTGTCATTTCCCGTAATTTGAATATTAGGAGTGCCATCATTACACAAAAAAACATCTTCTACTGTTCCTGTAAAAGTATTGGAAAAATTGAGATCAAATTTGATGGTGTCTTGTTCATAGTCTGTTACATTGCCACATAAATCCAATAATTCTTCGGTGATGAGTAGTGAATATTGCCCACCTTTCACAAAAGCAGGCGAAACAGTAAGGGTAAAAAAGCGATCGTACTCTGCCCCCAAATCGCAAGCAGGAGAGCGCAAATCTGTGATGGTATAACGATCCCCTTCTTCGTCAAATAAAGCAAAATCATCTTTATCCAAAAATGTACACAATACATTTTCCGACATCAGAAGTCGCAAAGTATCTGTGGCACATTCACTAGGGGTTTCAATAGCAGTGAGCGAAGGTTTTTTATCATCAAAAATAGTAGCTGTAGATGGTTCAAAGTCAATGGTATAGCCATCAATAGAAGGGGAAAATTGACTAACATTAATGACATAGGTTTCTCCAGCTTGTACAGGAATTTCAGGCTCATTTTGATTGCCTGCTAAATTATTCGCACCTGTAATGCCCTGAGCAGGGGAATAGTTACAACTAACTTCGAGGGCTTCATTGGTAAATATATCGCTACACTCGTGATTGGTTAAATTATAAACTGACCAGTCGTAATCATCTGTATCAACATTAGGAACAATAGAAAAATTTAATAAACCGTCTTCCAAAACGGTGAAGGTATACCAAACATTGTTTTTTTCTCCTGAGTTTAAACAAGATATATCGCCATTAATTTCATTCGGAATATTGCCATTACCCGAAGCAATGATGGTAGGGGAATATTGATTTTGACAAATGGGAACAGAACTAATACAATCTTGTGGAAGGGGGGGCAAAGGAGTACATTCATCAGTAAAACAGTTCCAAGAAAGTTTCCAGCCACTTGCAGTCTCATTAATATCAGAAGTAAATTGAAAAGTCAAACATTCTCCTTCAACCTGCCGTCCAAAACTATTTAATTGACCACTAAAAGTATCTATAGGAGCACCATTGATATCAGCTCCCGAAAAAAGAATTAATTTATCTTTATTTTCCTCTAAATGTATGGTATCTATTTGCAAATTAAAACAAGTGGGAACAGGAGTAGGGCAAATGCTGAAAGTAGCGTTTTCATTATTCCCATATTCGCCACTGCTGCCACCACTATCATACAAAGTACCTTGACAGTCGGTGACTGTTTGAGTAGACATATTGTAAGTTTGAGCGTAAGTGTTTGATAGATAGTTTAAGTTAAATATAAATAAGACAAAAGTAATAAAATATAAGGGCTTCATAGTTATAGTTTTTGTTGAAGTAAGGGGGGAATTTTTTCTACCTATTACTAAAATAGTATTTTTTTTAGATAGAAACGTTGGAATGGCTTTTTTTCTTGTAAAAATGATGTTCTTATGGAAAATGAGCGCACATAGATTCGTGATTTGTAGATTAGTGCTTGGTGATTCGTAAATTATCTTACAGGAGTAATACCAAAGAAGCCAAAAATCTAAACATCCAAACAACTAAAAACCTTGTCTAAAATTCAAAAGGGTACACAAAAGTCATCTTTTTTTTTCGTAGAGCAGGTTCATGAATCTGCTTTACGAAAAAGAAGCGCGAGCAGGTCAAAAATCGGTAGCAAAGCGCAGGCCTGAAGCGTGGGAACGATATTTTTGACAAGCGTTTTTGCTTACTTTTTTCGCGAATGCAAAAAGTAAGTCGCCGAAGGCAATCGTGGAGTTTCAGACCCTATTTTCGGCGAGGGTTTCAGTAGTATTTAAACACATTTACCCCCTAAACAAACCAACTCAACATTCAAAGAAACTATTGTTTTAATTTGTGTACCCTTTTAAAGTCTAAAATACGCTTCTTCTTCTCCAAAATTCAAAAAAGGATATTTTGCTTTAAGCAATTGCAAATGAGCGAGTTGTTGATGTAAAAATTGGCGATGTGCGCGGCTATTAGGTCGCTGAGGGCGGTGTTGACGAGCGCGTTGTACTTTTTGAATTTCTTTTAAGATAGTTAATGTTTTTTCATCAAAATAAGTGGCTTGAAATCGTTGCCAAATATAATCTATCGCAACTGTATTGGGATGCAACATGTCTGCCTCGTAAAACCGATAATCTCGTAAATCATCCAATACCAACTCATAAGCAGGAAAATAATGAACATTCACATATTGACGCTGTAACGCCTCAATAGCTAACAATAGTGAGGCTTTACTCAACTGATTGGCCGCCGCTCCATCTTTCCAATGTCGGATTGGACTGACTGTAAACACCACATTTAATTCAGGCCGAAGTTTGAAAAATTGCTCCAGAACAGCTTGCAAACGCACTACGATTTCGTGTACAGATAGCCTTTTTCGCTCAAAATGTTGATGTGGTAATTTGTGGCAATTGGCAACAACTTGTCCCGTATTTTTTAGGGTATAGACATAAGCAGTGCCAAAAGTAAGGATTAGGCAATCCAAGCTTTTGAGCAAAGTTTGAGCTTGGTGAACTGTTTCGTTAATATGTTGCAAACATTTTTGTTGATCAGGATGAGAAAAACTACCGTGATGAGCAAAACTTATCCACTGTTCATTATGATGGGTTAAATCTTTGGTTGTGAATTGTTTATTGCTTATTAAATGAAGTAATGATTGATGTATAGATAATGGGTTATAAAGGATGCCAAAAGGATTAACTTGGATGGAAAATTTCGCTTTTTGCAGCCGTTTGCCAATATTTTCCGTAAAACAAGAGCCTAACATCAGTATATTTTGCTGATGTGTTATTGCTTGTGAAGCCACAGGTATATCAACAATAGTACGAAGAAGCATAACTTATTTGGTTCGGGTTAGAAGTAGAAACGTAAAATTTTACATTTTCACAAATTTACAAAGTTTTTTATAGCTTAAATTTCATTTAAAATAAAAAAAAGAGATAGAATACTGTTTATTCCACCTCTTTTCAAAGAAAACATTATTGATAAATGTTGGTTAAAATATTGATTATAAAATACTTAGAGGATTTACATTGAATTGTAAAACTCTAAAAGTCTCACATCTCCCATCTAGTCTATTCATGATCAATTTCAATAACAATAGCAACCACAGATTTGCCTTTACTTTTAGCTGCAAAAGCAATTTGGTCTCTATCAAAACCCACATTATTTTCTGTTACCAAATCATTTTTTAATACATCATTCACCTTTTCCACAAAATGCCCTTTTTTAGATTGTTCTACAGCAGTTCGAATATCTTCAATGGGTAGTTCTTTTTTAGAATACAATACACACAGATAGTCAGTGCCTTTGGTATTGTCCATTTGTATAAAATGCTGTTCATCAGGAAGGGCAATTTCATTGGAGGTATAATTGAGATAAGGGCTCGTATTTTCAAAGGGGAAAAGGGTACCTACTTGTTGGGTTGCCAAATCAGAGCCGAGAATATACACATACGCAGGGGCATCGTTATTCAAATAAACACGAAAACGCGTACCTGAAGGGTAGGCTTGAGATAGGCGATAATCACTTTGCGCAGCTTTTACCACATCAAAACCCCTCGTAGACATATTTTCTTGGTAAACTTTCATCACCTCGCCATTATCCTTTAGCAATTTTATAGAACCATTTAGATCAACCGAAGGCTTAGGAAGAGGCTTTGGCTGTGGATTAGGTGGGGTAATCACTTTATTTTTATCCTTCTTAGGTTTAACAACTTTTTTTATCCTTTTTCGTGGTTTAGGTTTAGGCTTTGGTTTTGGATTAATCACAACAACTTCTTCCTCCTCTTCAACGGGGTCAGGCTGTGCAGGAGCTAAATCTACCTCATAGTATTCTAATCCATATTTTTCTAAATCCTGATAGCGAATCCACATAAAACCATCATTGCCCCACTGCGTCCCCCAGCTATTCATTAATTCCACTGCACCACCATATTTTTCATCATCATACCCTACAATAGTCATCGCATGACCGCCAATATAGCCGTTTTTTTCACCATTCCACACCTCTTTTGCCTTATAAAAAGACTTATAACAATTCATTGCAAGAATAACAGGTTTATTTTCAGAAATACTTTTTTTCATTAATTGAATAGTCGGTAAATTCTGAATAGACAAACGCTTATAACTTTCTAACTTAAAAGGAGCTGCTTTTTGGCGGTCTACTTGTGTTACTTCTCGCGTACAATCATAAGGAAAATCAGCCATTTTAGGCACTCCTTGTTTTACAATAACCTCTAAAGTGCGACTAATCATTGCACCTCGCGTACAAGCAGCCGAGGGAAGCCGTGCCTGATTATAAGCATAAGAAGGCGAAAATGCATTTGCAGTAATAAATTGTTGACCCCGCCAGCCATTTTTATGCGCCTCTAACATGGTGCGAGCCGCATAAGAAGTTGCCCAACCAGTGCAAGAACTTTGGTAGCCTTGATGTTTAGGCTCAGGGCAGTACTGCTTCAACGAATGACGACTAGGCGTTGCGCTGTAACTCCGCGTAAGCAGCGGCATAACAGCAGGCACCGCAGTATAAGCTTCATGATCAACAACACAGCCTGTAGCATAAGGCTTATAGCCCACCTGTGCTTGTGCTGAAAAACTATTAAGGACAAAACATAATAAAAGGGATAAGCTAATAGATATAAAATGCTTCATAGACATTGGTTTTGCTTTTTTAATGAGTAAATAGATTTTGTGTAGCATTTTTTGTAAATGTATAGTTATAGTAGGGGGGCATATACACAGCTTAACGCTTTATTAGACTAAATTAGTTTCTTAAAGTTAATCCATTTAAAATAAAAAAGGTAAATCATCTGTAGAAAAAATGACAGAAAATGTGTTTTTTTGAAGGTATTTTAATAAAAAAAATGAGAATACTGAAATTATTTGGATGCATAAACTTTTGGTATGTTTTATTAGCATCCTAACACTTTGCCTCTAAAATTGATATTTAGCTATTTAGACTTTTGGATTTTTAGCTGTTAGAAACTAGTTGTTAGCGATCAGAAACTAGTCATCATCAATCACTTTTTGGGATTTCTTTCTGGGTATAAATTGCTGATTATTAAATACTTTTATAAGAAATAGGACAACTAAAGTTGTCGTTGCAGAAATCACCTAACAAGAAACCAATCAGTAAAAAAGTCCGAAAACGAATCACAAATCTACGAACTGTCAAAGTAGCCACGAACTGTTAGGTAGAAAAACACTGTATTTGAAACATACCAAACTTTTACATCTCTACTCCACATGAAAAAAACATTCAAATTCTTCAAAATTTTCCTTTCCGTTTTTCAGGCGCGGGAATAAGCGTTTTTTCAGGAATATCAGCTCCAAAAACAACCGACTCATACCTAAATTGATGCAATTTCTTTTGCTTTTTAGGTTTGCCACTGTAAATGTTTTGTGTAAAAGATACCTGAATGTCATTCACTGCTCTATAATCAGTATAATGAACAGAGCCAGTGATAAAATTAGCTTTATCTCGAACTGTATATTCTACCCAATCAATTAGTTTGGTATCTGTATTGATGTAAACTAAGTATTGATCCATTTGTTTATTCGGTTTTTCCTCTTGCCAAGTAGCATATACCAATTCATAATTTTGCCCTTTTAAAGTGGTTTTACCTGCATAAGTGATAATATCTGCCTCACGTAAACGAAAAGGTAATTCAAAAAAGTAAGCAACTGTTGGAAGTACGAAATAGATATTTTTATCCTTTTTAAAAATCGGCTGTTGTCCTTTTTTCTGTGTATAAGTATGCCAATACTGTATGCCCCAAATATCCCCTGCCAATTTACCATCTAAAAACTCGACCCTTGAAATATCCGTATCCAGCAAAATTTGGTGTTTTAACTTCTGAGGGTTTGATTTCCAAGGCTTTAACATTTTTCCAAACAAGCCAAACCACTTATCTGTCAATATGGTTTCCACTGTTTTTTGTGCCTTCCAATGCTCCAAACCACCATGCGCTTCCATAGCCTCAGCCAATAATTTTTGTCCTTTTTGCTGTTCTGTTTTAGTGCTTGTTTGCTGCTTTAAACGCTGTGTTCTAATATCAGACAAGCAAGAAGAAAGACAAAAAAGTAAAATGAATAATGATAGAATAAATGTTGTTTTTTTCATAATGTAATGTGAAAATGAATGAAAATGTTGAAATTGGGCTGTAAAATATGGTAAAATAGTGTAGTAAACCGTCATTTACAAAGCATTTTAGCGTTTATTGATTAATAGGCTCTTTTTTCACTCAAAAGTTATTAATTTTGAATCATTAC
>JAHDHV010000260.1 GCA_020631155.1 Bacteroidota bacterium
TAATGCAGTTTTAAGTATAGAAGATATTTTTGCTTCTAAAAAAATAGATGATGCTTGGTCGTTTGTAGAATATAAACCTTCTCAAACTGGAAAGTGGACTAATAATTATCATCGGTATCCTGCTAAATTTATTCCGCAGTTAGTAGAAAAACTGATGGAGGAGTATATTGGGGCAGATGAGGCATTGATTAATGACCCATTTATGGGAAGTGGAACAACTTTAGTATCTGGTATTGCTAAAGGGTATAAAGTGTCAGGTACAGATATAAATAAAATATCTCATTTATTAAGTAAAGTGAAAACTACTCCAATAGAACCTGACTACTTAGCAAATAAAGTTTATCAATTCTATGATAAAGTATTACTATCAAGTCAACTTGAAGCAACAATTCCACAAAGACATTTGGAGCGTATTGATTATTGGTTTGTAGAAGAAAACAAAATAAAATTAGGACAAATTTTTACCCTTATTCATCAAGAAGAGGACGAGCAAATTAGGGATTTTTTACTAATTGCTTTTAGTAATATTTTAAAAAACTGTTCTATTTGGTTACAAAAAAGTAATAAACCAACAAGAGATTTAAAGAAAAAAGTACAGAACCCTTATATCATCTTAAAACGACAATTAAATAAAATGTTAAGGGGAAATCTCGCTTTTTGGAAGATTTTACCGAAAAAAGTAAAGGAAAATCCAACTTCTTTTGTGAATTTACAATGTGGAGACGCTCGAAAACAACTTGCTGCTGATAATACGGTTGATATGGTCATTACTTCAAGCCCTTATGTAACAAGTTATGAATATGCGGACTTACATCAACTGTCTACCATCTGGTTTGATTTTGCAGAAAGTTTAACTGATTATAGAAAGGCATTTATTGGAACGACCTATAAAAGTACAGAATCTACTGTTTTAAATAGTAAAATTGCTCAGGATATAGTAGATAATATGGCTGTGAAAAGCAAAAAGAAAGCAGTAGAAACGGCTGTTTTTTTCAAAGATATGGAAACAGTAATTCAAGAAAGTTATCGAATTTTGAAAAAAGGAGGGCGAGCCTGTTACGTAATTGGCAATACAAAGTTGAAAGGTGTTGATATATTAAATGCAGAAGCATTTACAGAAATAATGTTATATACTGGTTTTTCTTTAGATAGAATTATTAAACGCTGTATCCCTTCTAAATCATTGCCACAAACAAGAGATAAAGAAACAGGACGTTTTGCGAAAACAAGTCAGTCAAATGCAACTGCCTATCCCACTGAATTTATTGTAATTGGAAAAAAATAAAATATAATCGACAATTAACTCCCCCTTTTTATGGAAAAATTTACGGCTACTGAAATGATAGCTTTATATGCTAACTATGAACGCAAATATGGTAAAAAGGCTTACAAATACATTTCTGAACTCTTCAAGGAAGCCAAAGAACTACACAAAATTGTTTTTTTAAAAAAGAAACCTAATGGCGATCATGGACAAAGTTGGCGTTCTTTTAAAGGCAAAGGCTTTGAAAAATTATTAGCACACATCATTGCTAAAGAGATAGAAGCATTAGGCTTAGTATTGATTAATGGTAAGAAACTAGAGTTAAAAAGACTGTCTAAAACATTACAAAAAGTCAAAGAAAACTTAACTCTTGATTATGGTGAATTTGGAAAGCATCTTCCTGATTTAGACATAGTTATATACAATCCTAAAAATGCAAAAGTATTGGTAGTTATTTCTAGCAAAGTAACATTAAGAGAGCGTATTGCCCAGTCTGCTTATTGGAAGTTGAAATTTGCTAATAATCCTACTACCAAACATATCAAGATTTATTTTGTTACACCTGATGAGGATAAAACATTAACCAACAAACAAGGTGCTAAAAAAGGAAGAGCTATCGTTGAAGTGGATTTAGATGGTAGCTATGTGATGACAAAAGAGCCATTGGTAGAAAGTAACAAAGTAAAATTATTTGAGCATTTTATAGAAGATTTAAAACAGCTCATTCGATAGTTATTGATGTTATTTTGTAACATTTCGCCTAAAAAATCCCCCCCTAATAACCCCAAAAGTCGCTTACACGTCATCCTTTTTCCCCTACAATTTATACATTACTTACTTATTTTCTCCATCACTTTTATGTTTTTCTCAAAAAACATGCTTACATTTGAATAAATTAGTAATCACCCCCTTATATAGCAGTAAAATACTTATGTCAAAAATTAGACTCATCCCTTAAAGAATATGTATTATGAAAGCCCTATTTTCATCTTTCTCTGCAATACTAGTGTTTTTACTGTGTTCATTATCAGGTAGTTATGCACAGTCAAGTCTTGCTTTTCAAGGACAACTCCCTTACTCTCAAGGTATCAACGATATTTGGGGCTATGCCGATGGTAATGGCAACGAATATGCTTTGGTTGGCACACAAACAGGGACATCCATCGTAGATGTGACCAACCCAACAAATCCAACGGAATTACACTTTATCCCAGGGACTAGCAGCACTTGGCGCGACTTAAAGACTTGGGGTACTTACGCTTATGTAACAACCGAAGCCAACGACCAACTATTAATTATTGATTTAAGTGGATTGCCGGGGAGCGTTAGTCACTCTTATGCTGATATGGGCATTGGCTTTTTATCTGCCCACAATATTTATATTGATGAAAATGGGGTAGGTTATTTATTTGGAACAAATTTAAGCAATGCAGACGGCGCAGTGATGATTGATATTGCAGCAAATCCGACCAATCCTGTTCATTTGGGTAACTATGATACCTATTACATTCACGATGGCTTTGTGCGTGATGATGTGATGTGGGGATCACACATCTATGCAGGGCATTTCGGCGCAATTGATGTGAGCAATAAAAGCAATCCAGTTGTAATGGCAACGCAGTCAACAGATAAGGTATTTACACATGCCTGTTGGTTGTCTGATGATTCGCAAACCCTATTTACATTAGACGAAAAAAGTGATGCGCCGCTCCAAGCTTGGGATGTATCCGACTTAAACGATATTCAGGAATTGGATCGCTACAAAGTGAACCCAGGTACCAATGTGATTCCGCATAATGTTTTTGTGAAAGGCAATTTTGTGGTCATATCTTATTATACGGCGGGTGTAGTTATTTTAGATGCAACACATCCATACAATTTAATTGAGGTAGCCAATTATGATACTTCCCCTGCTACGGGCAGCGGTTTTACTGGCTGCTGGGGAACTTACCCTTATTTGCCTTCGGGAAATATTTTGGCAACGGATCGGCAGGAAGGATTATTTGTTCTGGCAGGTGATTGTCAACAAGCAGCTTACTTGGAAGGAACTATTACTGATATTTTTACAGGTAGCCCCATTCCAAACGCAACTGTAGATATTACAGGATTACCAACTTCCTCACAAGGAACTGACCTATTTGGTTTTTATGCAACAGGTTCAGGTGTAGGAGGTACTTATACAGTGACGGTTTCGGCACCAGGCTACAATCCTGAAACGGTGACAGTTACTTTGGTAAATGGGGTGATTACCATTGAAGATGTGGCATTAACCCCTTTCTGTGATTTTCCAACTAATCAAAAAGTAACTAATATAAGTGATAATACTGCTTTATTGAGTTGGGATGTGATGATAGGAGCAGTGAGCTATACAGTATACTATCGAGAGTTGCCAAGTGGAACGTGGATGTCTATAACAACAAGTTCCAATTTTTATACAGCGAATAATCTTAATCCATCTACAGATTATGAATTTTATGTCGAAACAACTTGTAATTCCCTCACTAGCCCTACTCCTAGTAGTACTATCCCATTTACCACCCTTCCCCAGTGTGATCCACCCCTAAGCTTTAACTTAACCAGTGTTACAGCTAGTAGTGCAGTGATTAACTGGTCTGGCGATGTGGGTGCTACAAGCTATACTTTCCTTTATCGTATTGTTGGAACCAGCATTTGGAACTCATTGACAACTACTAGTGCAACTGTTACCCTAAACCCATTACAAGCTTGTACCGACTATGAATATGTTGTTGAGGGTACCTGTAATGTTGGGCAATCTTCGGGACTTACCAATATCAATACTTTTACTACAGCCAACCCTATGGCTACTTGGGTAGTACCTGCAAATAGTATTTTTGAGTGCAGCAACCCAATTGATCTGAGCAGTACCATTACTGGAGCCACGGGGGGGCAATGGTCAGGTGGAAATATAAGCTCTACAGGTGTTTTAGACCCTTCAAACTTATCAGTAGGCACCTACAATATTACCTATACCATTGTAGGTGGGAATTGTACAATAGCGGAGACACATCCCATCAATATACTAGCAACGCCCGATGCTACATGGACTACAAACAGTTTTTTTAGTTGTGATGCTCCTATAGACTTAAACACTTTAGTTACAGGTTCAACAGGTGGAACTTGGTCTGGCGGAAGCTATGTTACTGCCAATGGATTGTTTGACCCAGCTAGTGCAGGTAACGGAGTCTATGCAATAACTTATTCTGTGGGTACTCCCTCAAATGGCTGTTCAGATACTCAAACAGAGAACCTGACTATTAACCCATGTACAGAATTGCGCTTAAAAGTGCTATTAGAAGGAGCCTACGATCCTGTACAGGGGCAAATGAGAACAGACTTACAAAATAATGGTTTATTATCTCCTACTCAGCCATACAATGTTGCCCCTTGGAACTATAATGGAACAGAAACAATCAGCAGTTTTCCTATAGACATGGTAGATTGGGTATTGCTAGAATTGAGGGATGCTAATAATATGCAATCAATAGTGGCGCAAACCGCAGCCATTTTATTACAAGATGGAACAGTTGTCGCTGTTGATGGAAGCAGTGACATACCTTTTATCAATGTCATTCCTGATGATTATTACATTGTAGTACGGCACCGCAACCATTTAGATGTAGTGAGTGCAACAGCTATTACACTGCCTAATATAACTGCTTATGATTTTAGTACAAATATTACTCAAGCTTATGGACCTAACCAAATGAAAACTAGGAATGGTGTAGCTATTTTATACAGTGGCGATAATGATGCAAATGGTGTAATTACAGTAGCAGATTTTAATGTATATGCAAATGATCCAGCACAAGTTAATGTATACATTAATAGTGATACAAATCTAGATGGCAATGTATCTACCACTGATTTTAACCTATATCAGCCCAATAAAAGCATTATTGGTATACAGCAGATTAGGTATTAAATTAGACATAAGATGCAAGATAGGAGATGTAAGATATAGAAATAAAAGCTCACAGGTGAGAGGTTTTACCTCGCTCCGAATCAAATACGTAGCCTTTGGCTACAATTACATGTCATTTCTTTTTCACCGTCTGCAAACTTTTCATACTGGCACTAAAAACATCCAACATTTTAGCATAAAGCGATTCAGCTTCCTTTTTATTACACATATAAGCAGTGGCGTATTTTCGCTTTAGATACTTATCAATATCCTGAACGGTTACACTACCGTCTTTGTCCTGATCCAACCCGCTATTCATCGTATAAGCAGTTGAAGGTTTAGCATATAGTGTATAACAAAAATCCTCTGTCAAAGCTTTAGGGTAGAGGATTGCCAAATATACATCTGTCAAACTTTGATACTCTTTATTGTGATCTTTTCGCTTTTGATTCAAATATTTATACACCAAATCCATTTGCTCAATATGGCTCATATTGCGGATTTTTGCCACTGTTAAATTAAAATCCTTAGCCGTTTGTGGCATCCATTGGATAAGCCCTGTCGCGCCACTACCTTTGTGGTTCGTAACAGACGCATCAAACTTAGATTCGGAGTGCATCACCGCCATCAACCATTCGGGCGGAATACTCAATTTGCGGCTAATTTTTTCGACCTTATTGCCAAATGCTTTAGTATCAAACACATAAGCAGAAGCCTTATCCATTAAGTACAATTGGCTCTTAATTTTGGGTGGGTCTTTGCTTTGAACGGTGGATGCATCGCTGCGTAATGTTGTATTATAAATAAGGTAATAAGTAAAAGCATTGCCTGCTATAATCAACGCAATGATAATGGCCAGTACCCGATAATCTAGGGTCAACTGTCTGTTGTAATTCATTAAATCTACTCTCATGATGGTTTTCCTTTTTAATATTTGAGATAATGACTAACTATTTTTTTGAGGAAAAACCAGTGTTTCAACAAAAAGGTATCTATTAAATAAAATAGGAGGGGTAGGTTGGAGTTGGGAAAGTTTGAACAAAATTCTAATATAAATTTTAGTAGCCCAACATTCCTTAAATGTCAAAAAAAAATGATGAAACACTGGTTTTTATCAATGATATGTCAAAGATAAGGTCTTTTTTAGTTTTTTACTAATTTTTTTAGTAAAAAGTTTCAGGAAAATGCCCTTACTTAGTTAAATGTTAAAAAGTCACCAAGTTTTAATGATTGTTAATCAGTTGAAAAGTTACTATAATTGGGTTAAAATATTTTTTGAATCTCCAAGCAATTCGCTCAAATATTTGGCTCTAAACTCATCTTCTAAGACACCCATACAAATTAAATCGTAATATTGATGGTGAAAATAGCCCCCATCACGCTTAATCCCTTCCCGTTTAAAACCTATTTTTTCATAAGTAGCAATTGCTCTGTCATTAAAAAGATATACATCTTGCTTTGGTGCGAGGCAAAGCCTCACAACTGTCAGTTTACAGGGGCGAGGTTCCACCTCACGCCGAAGCAAACTCATAGACTTCGCCTATAAAAAAATACAATTCTAAGCTGTTTTTGGTATATATCAGCCACATCCAGCCGTTTTAATTGCACTCAATGACCATTTAACTCCAAAAACTGACGAAGGGATAAGTTTTTATTTTTCGTAATTTTTTATTTTTTTGATAAAAAATTTAAAATTTTACTAAAAAAAAGATTTTGCTAAACCTTTTAACCTAGATGCCGTTTGAAAAAATATAAAGCTAATTTCAAAAAAATATAAAAGAATAAAATGAT
Source organism: Bacteroidota bacterium (assembly GCA_020631155.1). Lineage (GTDB taxonomy): Bacteria > Bacteroidota > Bacteroidia > Chitinophagales > UBA2359 > JAHDHV01. Next base: position 6,978 of record JAHDHV010000260.1, read on the forward strand.
ACTACCTACAGTGAAATATAGTGATTTTTATGAAGGAAAAATACCTCAATACAAGGATTTGGTTAAAGATATTCCATCTGATGTTATTATTAGAAAAATGTGTGCTATTAATCACCGACTTTCATTTTGTAAAGATAGTAAAGAAACTTTTTATGCTCAAAGTGAGATACTCAAAGAGGTATTTTATAAAATAGGTACTTATATTAGTAGAAAAATGATAGATGGAAAAAGATTTATTATTTTTAGTCATAAATATACATTAGAATTAATTCAGAAAGAGTTAAAAAAACATAGAAAAATAGCGTATGAGGAAAAAGAACTTTCAAGACAACAACAAAAAAATCTATTCAAAGCATATTTGCTTATAATTGAGGACGTAAATTCTAAAATAAGGACTCATTATGGAAATGAAAAACTTCCTTGGACTGAGTTATATCGTAATTATAATTGGCGACTTCGGATAAATCAAATTGATTTGTCAAAAACTAAACAACTCAACTATGAATTACTTAGAGGTATTGCATTATTTAAGTTTTTATCAGAGAATGAAAAAACAAAAGAAGCGATGGAAATTTTTTTAAAGAAAACAAATAAAAAAAATGGGTCTGATTATATTCGGAGCATTGAAAAAGTTCTTAAAACAATAACAGATACAAGTTTTAAGTATCCTTTGCTTGAATACCACAAAGATTTTTTGAACAATTTCTGTGTAGACCCTAATGATTTTGAGAGACAAAAAGATTTTGTTGCTTTAAGAGCAAAACCATTGTTTAAGGTTAGACCAAATTTATATGCAGTTATCAATTGGAACTTTTTAGTTGATAAGTTGTACACTGGTTTATTATTTGACTTTTATAAAAAATCTGAAATAAAAAGTTTTCCTAAATTTATAAACTTTAAAAGTTTTTTAGGCAAGGATTTCTCTGAAAAATTTCTAATAGCTCCAATATTAGACAAATGTTTGGGACAGAACAAACATGCTGTTAAATTTAGTGATTATAATGATAAGGAAGGCTATCCAGATTTCTACTATCGAGAAGGGAAATATTTATTTTTATTTGAAATAAAAGATAACTTAATGTCAAAAGAAATAATAGATTCTCATAACTATGAACAACTTATTAAAAATATTGAAAGAAATTTTATTAAAAGCAAATCTAAGGGTAAGAAACAATTAAAAGGAATCAGCCAGATTTTTAATCAATTGAAGGATTTGAATGAAAATTGTTATCCTGAGGATAATTTTGTTGAAAAACGCATTAAAACAAGAAATTTAGTTGTATATCCCATCATCATTTATACAGACAGCAGATATCAATTGCCAACACTTGATCAATACCTAAATGAAAAACTAGAAGAAAAAATTAACTCACATAATCTTGAAGCTGAAAAGGAAGATGACAAACTTAAATTTAAAGTTAAACCACTTACATTAATCAATGCAGAATGGTTTTATGATCATTACACTTATCTGAAAGATAATTCAACTTCTTTTAAAAAAATGATTGATGATTATCAAAAGCATATCAAAAAAAGAACAGAAAGATTGGAAAAAACACATAGCTTCGAATATTTTCAACAAGAAATGGGTATTACTTTTGAAAGATATACACTTAGAAAGTTAAAAGATAGTTTTAATCAAAGAGGTATTCTAGATATAATGAAAGATTTAGGTTGGGAATAAAGAGCCCATATCATAAAACAATTTTGTAACTTTGCACCATGCGAAAAGTAGTAATTATTGACGGTTGCCGTACTCCTTTTTTACG
>JAHDHV010000008.1 GCA_020631155.1 Bacteroidota bacterium
AGAATAAACAGAATAATAAGCAGCCAATAGTTTTGTAATTCATAGGTATGTGTTTTTTTTAGACGTAAGATAGGAGACATAAGACGTGAGATTTCAGACGGGAGATGTATAATACGCTCTTTTTTTATTAAAATCTTATAGTAAACTCAAATGTTGTTGGTATGTTTCATTTTCTTCCTAACACTTTGTTTCTAAAATTGCTATTTAGATATTTAGCCTTTTGGCTATTTAGCTTTTAGAAATTAGCTATTAGAGATCAGAAATTGGATTTTTTCCCTGAACCTTTTTTATATATAAATTACTGGCTATTAATTATTTGCAAGAACTATGACGGCTAAAGGCCGTCGTTACAGAACTCATTCAAAAAGAAACTAAAAAAACTGAAAACGAATCACTAATCTACTAATCACGAATCCACGAACTGTTAAATAACGACAAACTGTTAGGTTGAAAACTAGAAGATTTGAAACATACCATGTTGTTTAACTCTAACAAATTTACAAATTAAGTAACTAGACAAAATTAAACAACTATTAAATTTGTCATAAATCATTAATAGTGAGTTAATTATCTCAGGTCTCATGTCTCATATCTTACGTCTTACGTCTTACGTCTTACGTCTTACGTCTTACGTCTTACGTCTTACGTCTAAGCAAAAAAAATGGTGACTAACTTTGTTCTGTAAAACAAAATTAGTCACCACTGTAAGAGACAATTGTTAGTATTTTTGGTTAGTCTTTAGCTTTTAGAAATCAGTTATTAGAAGTTAGATTTAAAGTTTAAACAGTTGATTATCAATTTAAAAACTTTAAAACCTTGCAACTTTTTAACCTTCCAAACTCTAAGTGTATTAAATGCTTAAATAGTGCATGAGTGAGTCAAAGTGTTCTTTCAAATCTTCGATGTAGTCATCCTCTTGATAGGAAGCTTTGATGGTATATTCGTAACGTTCAAATGTTGCGATAACGGGTTGTAGGTCGGTTCGGTTCACTTTGAGGGTGACCTCCATTTGCGTGCTGCTGCTGTTGGTAGAAACATACATACTCAAAATTTTGGTATCATTGGCTTCTACAATCTGTGCAATTTCGGAAAGTGCGTAGTCGTTGGTACTCATTTCCAAGATGATGATACCGCCTGGGTCTTGCATCGCATTGGCTTTGGCAAAATAATCCAATAAATTTTCCAATGTAATGACTCCCAAGTACTTATCCTCATCATCCAATACTGGCATCACTGACACACGCTGCTCGTTAATGGTTTTGAGTACCTCATAAATATGGTTGTACTCGTACACAAACGGACGCTCAAACTGGCGATTGTGCTGGTTAAAAGGCAGTTCGCCATTGTTGTTGTCCAAGAGTTCGTATTCGGCAATCATTCCGATATATTCCTGACCTTTAATAATGGGCAGGTGGTATACGTGAAATTCCCCCATCCAACTAAGGGCTTTGGTGCCATTATCAGATAATTTTAGTGGTGGAATAGTGTTATTAATTAGCTTCTTTGCAGTCATGTCATTAATCAATTAGGTTACGGCTATTCGGCAGGCAACTGTCAGGTGTATGCAGTCTACCTGCGTTTTAAAAATCGGTCTAATAAAATATTAAATTGCTCTGGTCGCTCCATCATTGGAGCATGACCACACTCCTCCATGAAAAACAAATGGGCATCGGGTAGTTTTTGTTGAAATTCTTCGGCAACAAAGGGCGGTGTAATGCGGTCGTGCAATCCCCAAATTAAAAGGGTGGGAACTGTAATAGACGGCAAGCTATCTGCCATATTGTGCCGAATGGCTGATTTTGCAACGGACACTACTCGCATTGCTTTTTCACGGTTGTTCACGATGTCAAATACCTCATCTACTAACGCCTTAGTAGCTGTCGCTGGATTATAAAAGGTAAATTCCGTTTTTTGTTTAATAAAATCATAGTTTTTCCTTTTCGGAAATGTATCCCCAAAGGCATTTTCAAATAAGCCCGAACTACCTGTCAATACTAATGTTTGAACTTTGTTTAGGTTATTTAGAGTGTATAATAGCGCAATATGCCCCCCTAGTGAATTACCTAAAACAATAATAGACTGGTAATTTTTATGTTGAATAAATTCCTCTACATAGGCTACCAAGTTGGGCAAAGTTGCAGCTCGAAAGGGTAATTCCAAAATTGGTAGCAATGGAACAACTACTTTATACGCTTTGTTAAAATGCTTGATGAGTGATGAAAAATTACTCAATGCACCAAACAATCCATGTAGCAACAATAGTGGAGTACCTTCTCCGGCTTCTACATACTTGAATTTACCTTCTTTTTTGATGTCAAAGTCCATACCGAGTTCTCAAATTAGTGTGTACAAAGTTAGTCTTTTTACAAACTCATTGGTAATAATTATGGACTTAGTACAACATTTTACTGTTTTATTATTTTATTAAAAAAACAATAACAGTTATTTACAAAGAACATTAGCTATAAAATTTATACGCTCCTTTTTGAGTAAAAGTATGTTTCCTAGCTTAATTTGACAATATTCTGTATCAATAGAACAGTTTGTAGTCTTGCTTTTCCCTTGCTACTATTATTTAGATGAAAAATAAGCAGTACAGGTTTACTAATCAGCTATCTAATTTGTTTATTTAATGTAAATTTTATACAAAAAATTAAACTGTAAGTTCTTGATTATTTAACTAAAATAGTTTTTAATTGACTTTAATGAGACAATAAATTTGCATTTAAAACTAAAATATGAATCAATATTCGTAAAAAGCAATTTACTCTTTAATAAAAAACACAAACTATTATAGCTTTTAAAGCAATCTATTATATCTAAGTATAATAGCGACTACATATTCATGCACATAGAACAAGTTTCCTTCCAATGAAGTTACACATTATTCTGTACAAGAAATACTTTGGGCGATACAAAATGACAATTGATGGGTAATTAAAAATGGTATGGCAGTGACTAAAGATAAGTCAATAAAATCATTTAATTGTCTTAAATCTTGATGTGGCAATGTGGGCACATTATAGGCTCATTGCGCTTTGAAGTACTTTTATTTTGTTAGATGTTAAGATTATGGTATGCTCTTGTGAGGTTCTGTTGTGACGTAAATTTACAAAAAATGTTACAAACTTACAGCATTTATCTTTAAAGCTTGACTATTTTATTGAATATATTTTAACTAAAAATAATAGTTAATGCTTTAGGCCTAAAGCGTTCAATTGTTGTTAGACAACTTTACCAAATAAAAAATTATTTATCCAAAAAATAAAAAATTAGCCCCATTATGAAACAACAAATTGTTGGATAGTAATAGTGAGCATTTGCTTAGGAAATGTCTCAAATCTCAAATCTCACGTCTCCTATTTCACGTCTCATTTTAATCATCAAAAAATTTATCTAGGTCTCTACGCTCCCGTTTTGTTGGGCGGCCACTTCCTTTTTCTCGTTGAACAGTGGTATTCCAAAAAATAGACCGTTGAAGGTCATCTCGCTTTTCTGGTGCTGGTGATAAGTCCTCATAACAGTCTACAGCTATCTTCGCCCCTACCCTTTTTTCGATTAATTGTAAGGCTTTTAATACTTTTTTCTCGCCCGATTTCTGCACGCTCACCGTTTCATCTACTTTCAATAAATAAGACGCTTTCACGCTTTTGCCTCCTATTTTTACCCTTCCTGCCTTACATGCATCACTCGCTAAACTGCGCGATTTGAATATGCGAACAGCCCACAACCATTTGTCTACCCGTACTTTATCTACTGTCTTCATTTTAATTTATTAATTTATTTAACGAAATTTTGCTTTGGTATTTCTAAAGGCAGTACATTTATTCCAACGTTCTTTTTTTCAAAAAGGTTTCCTATTTTGCAAATAGATGTAAGATAGGAGACATAAGTTTTAAGACAAGACGCAAGATTTTGCGTCTCTGCCTAACAATTTTCAAAAAAAGCTTATTTTTACAAAAAAAACGCGCCTATGGAACCCCAAAATAAAGCCCGTCAATTGGTCAGAATGATTCGGATTGTTGCCCAAAAACACGACATTCAATTGACCTCTATTTCTCATAATTGGATTTTAAAACTATCTAAAAACAAAACTTCAAAACATATATTTGGTTATAATTTTGAACTTAATTCGGCTACTGCTAAGGAAATAGCAGATGATAAAAGTGCAACAGCTGATTTGTTAAATATGACTAATATTCCTGTAGCAGAATATCACTTATTTTTAAATCCTTATTTACATAAATATATTGATCAACAAGGAAATTGGCAAAAAATATTGGCTTGTGCTGAACAGCTAGGCTATCCATTAATTTGCAAAACAGCTAAAGGCACAGGGGGAAATAATGTTTTTAAAATAAATTCAATAGTAATTTTAGAGGATGTAATACATAAATTATTTGCTAAATATCAAGCAATTTGCCTTTCTCCATTTTACGCCATCAAAAACGAATATAGAATAATTGTATTGGATGGCGAGGTCATGCTCGTTTACAGTAAACAAATTCCGCATTTAACTGGCAATGGCAAATCTACTATACTGCAATTGCTGACTCAATATTTATCAGATACCCCTCTATCGGAAGATGTAGCACAGTTTATTGCAAAATTAGAACTTCCAACTAATCATATTTTACCCACTAACAAACACCTGCCCCTCAATTGGAAACACAATTTGGGCAAAGGAGCCAAACCCGTTTTGGTAGCTGATAACACACTCAAACAACGCTTGTCAGATTTAGCCTTGCAAGCTGCCAAAGCCATTAATATTACCTTCGCTTCGGTAGACCTTATCGAAACAATGGACGGGCAACTACGCGTTTTGGAAATCAACGCGGGTATTATGACCGAAAATTTTGTTCGCAATCTTCCAGAGCAATACGATACCATTCTAGCCATTTATGAAAAAGCGGTTTTGAAAATGCTGAACTTAGAGGGGTAAATACTAAAAATTCTCTCTTAAACATTTACCATAAATAGATCGTTTTTAAAAAAAAATGCTGATATTAGTAGCTTATAATCAAATACTAATGGCAATATAATTGTAATCGTATTTTGTTGAAGCAATGTTTATTCAAAAGCAATAATATTTCAACAAAGTACTTTCAGATAGTATTTTTTTTGCCCAACATTTAAATAAGTTCCAATCATGCGGTCAACCAAATATTTATTCATCAGTAGTTTTCTCATTGCTTTTTTGGTCATTTTCCAGATTTCTTGTTCCAAAGATGATCCGACACCTGTGATAGAGGATGATGGCAACTTAAATATTAACTTAGCTACTATACCTTTTGATAGTCTGTCTACTTATGGCTTTTTTCAGGGAAATATTGCTGCACTTGAACCAACATTGAGGGTGTTGCCCTATGATTTGAATACGCCTTTATTTTCGGATTATGCCAAAAAATCGCGATTTATCTACTTACCGCCTGAAACTTCGGCGGAATATGTAGAGCAAAAGGCTTTCGACTTCCCTGTTGGAACGGTTATTATCAAAAATTTTTACTATGACAATGATTTTAGAGACCCTAGCAAGGGGCGGCGCATCCTTGAAACTCGCTTATTGATTCGCAAAGCTACGGAGTGGTTTCCAGCTACTTACCTCTGGAATGAAGCGCAAACCGAAGCTACATTAACCATTATTAAACACACTCTTCCTGTGGAGTGGATTCATGAGGACGGGACAACACGCAATTTAAATTACATTGTTCCTAATAAAAATGACTGTAAAGGCTGCCACAATATAGATAAACAGTTGGTTCCAATTGGACCGCAGGCACGTCATTTAAACAAAAATTATACCTATAAAACAGGAGCAATGAATCAGTTGGAGAAATGGGCAGCAATGGGCTATTTAACCAATGTACCTACCCCTGAAACTGCTCCAAAAGTTCCTGACTGGACAAATCCACAAGCTTACTCCCTAGATGAACGCGCTCGCGCCTATTTAGATATTAATTGTGGGCATTGCCATAATCCACAAGGGCCAGCCAATAATTCAGGTTTAACATTGGCTTTTTATGAAACACATCCTTATTCGCTGGGCATTTGCAAATCGCCGATTGCAGCAGGCGGAGGTTCTGGAAATTTGCGTTATAATATTGTACCGGGCGCACCCGATGAGTCCATCATGGTTTTCCGCATGAAATCCATAGAGCCTGATGTGGCTATGCCTGAATTAGCTCGCTCTTTATTACATGAAGAAGGCATACAGTTGATTGAAGATTGGATACTTTCTTTAGAAGGAGATTGTGAATAAGGTGTATTCTTAGGCTCAAGCAGTTCCTAGCCATTTCCCAATTTGATAAGAGCAAAAAGCGACAGAAGTACACAAAACAATTCCCCACAAAATATCTACAATGACGACCTTTATTGGCCAATTATTGAGAGTAGCAAGGTTGGTTAAATCGTAGGTTGCATAGGTGAATAAGCCAAATAATGCTCCATACAAAACGGCTTTTTGCCAAGAAGTAGCGTCTAGGGCAGGCGCAACAGCGAAGAAGATAATGCCAACAATATAGAGGAAGTAAAAGACCATTGCAGCCGTCCAATTAACGGAGTCGCTTAGGAAATCGCTTAGTTGAGTACGGTAAAAACCTCGTGCAATCAATCCAAGCCATAATATATCTATTAGAAAAAAGACGGGAACGGTTAGTAAGTATAATTTTAGGTAGAAAGTGAAGTTCATTGTTGTTAAATTTGTAAAATGATTCAATTAATTAGGTCATTTCCATGAAACAAAATATCATTCAAACTGTTTATAATTTTACTATTTAACTCAAGTAAATCAATGATTATCAAAACATTAAAGTGTCGAATTTATTCATCTAAAAAGAAAAATAATGAAATTTGTCATTTTCGATATAGACGGAACACTGACAGACACAAAAGAAGTCGAAGGCAGATGCTTTATGCGCTCCTTTGAGCAAATCTTTAATATTGATATTTGGGGGCAAAAATGGGGAAACTTTAAGCATGTAACAGATTGGGGAATAACAGAAGAAATTATTGAACAAAAATTGGGTAGAAAACCACGTCAAGCGGAATATGATTTAATGGTTTCAAACTTTGCGCGCCTTCTTCAAGAGGAAAGACAAAGGGATAACACTCAATTTAGGGAAGTAAAAGGAGCAAAGACGTTTTTTTATGAACTAGCAAAAGATAAAAACATAGCATTAGGAATTGCAACAGGGGCATGGAAGGATTCAGCTAAGATAAAGCTTGATGCAGTAGGGATAAACTTAGCAGGAATCTGTTTCTCCAATAGCACTGATCACAAATCCAGAGAAGCCATCACACAGGATGTAATTGAGCAACTCAAACAAAAAACAGGAGAATTGCCCGAGGAAATCATCTATTTTGGCGATGGCGAATGGGACTTTAAAACCTGCCAAAAACTTGGTATCACATTTATCGGAATTGATGTCAGAGGTGATGGAAAATTGACAGCACTAGGAGCAAAAAATGTTTATAGAAATTTTGAAGATAAGATTGGAATGTTAAGTTGTTTTAGTAGAACGTAGGAGAATTTATTCGCTGACAAAAAATATTTGATAATGAAAAAGATAATATTTATCCTAACAATTTTAGTTTCGACTTTTTGGGTAGCAGTTGCACAAGACAAAAAATCGTATGAGATTGACTTTACAAACCCAAAAAGTGTTGTAAATGCCATTTTTTATGCCGCACAAACAAAGGATTTTGCCATTATGCAGTGCCTTTGCGACCCTTATGGACGTGGAGATGGGGACACAAAAAGACTCTGCGCCATTCCTAAAATTGTAAAATTGATGGAGGATAGTGATGGTGCTGGACAGACAAAAGAGAAAATTGATGAATTTGTAACAGCCTTTAAAGTGGGGCGAATAAATGGCGAGGTAAGCTATAAAGAATACAAAGAAACCCTCTATGCAAAAGTCCCTTTTTGGTTCAATCATCCTAGTGGAGCAAGCCGCAGTGACGAGACCATGAACTTGGTTAAACGATACGGCAACTGGTATCTTTCAAGCTTTTGAGGATAGAGAAATATTATTTGTCATTCTCAGTCTACCTAATCGAATCCTAATCTATTTTTGATGTACTGTATGCCCCTTTTATTGTGAATTACAGCAATCACTTCAATTTCTTTATGCCTTTCATTTATTGTGTAAAATATTTTGAAAGGGAAACCTTTCACAAATGCTCGATATACATTAGGAAGTACTTTTTGATACAAAAAGGGGTTTTGTTGTAACAACTCACAAGCATCATAAAAGTAAGCAAAAAACTTCATGCCTAATGTAGCCTGTATTTGCTCATAATAACCTATAATATCCTCTGTTTCCAATTCAGCAGAGTGTGACATAAACAACTTATACATGTATTAGCTTTAGAAGTTTTTGTATTTTTTATTCATTTTTTTCTTAAAATTCTCCAAAGAAATTCGCTTATCTCTATTTTTTTCGGCATCCTCTAGGCGTTTTTGCAAGAAAATAGTCAACAATGCCTGATTTTCTTCTGCTTCTTCTAGTGGAGTAATGACCGCATCTGCTTGTTGTGCCCATAAAAATTCCACATATTGTATCAAGTGTTGTAAAGTGCTTTCTGGCAGCCCTTCCATCTTTTTTGTCAATAATTGAATGGTATTCATAGCCTTAATTGATTAGTTATTTATACACTATTCTATTTAACAAAATAAAATTCAAACTGTTTATAATTTCACTACTGCATTTCAATAAACTACTGATTATCAAGTCATTTAGACTAAACCGTAGCGGAGAATTCATTCGCCGACAAAAAACATTAATTTCCTTTATACAACCATCCATATTTTGGTTAATAATACTGAAATATAGGCGCTTTTTGTTGCTAATCAGTGTATAATAATTAAAAATCATATGATTAGGGATTATGTTTTTTTGAGGATTTGTTTGGATGGGTTGGGTTGAATAACTATTTTTGTGATTTTATTAGATGCAAGGAGAAAATAATTGAGAATAGCTCTACTAAAACAAAAAAATGAAAAAAAATAAAAGAAAACCTATTTCTAAAAAGCTTAGATTTGAAATATTCAAAAGAGATAAGTTTAAATGTGTATACTGTGGAGTTTCTGCACCAGATGTTATTTTGCAAGTAGACCATATTGAGCCAGTTGCAAAAGGAGGAGATAACAACATATTAAATTTAGCAACTTCATGTTTTGAGTGCAACTCAGGAAAACGAGATAGAAAACTTAATGAGCAAACTGTGTTAAAACGACAAAAAGATCAATTAGATGAATTACAGGAAAGAATGGAACAAATTGAAATGATGATTAAATGGCAGAAAGGACTTAAAGATATCAAAGATCGAATTGTAGATGATTTAAAGGAATTTTGGGAAGAATTAGCTCCTGGATATAGGATAAATGAGACAGGTTTAAAACGAATAAAAAAACTCACTAAAGAATATGATTATGAAGAAATAAGAGAAGCTATGGAAATTTCTGCGAATCAATATCTACATTTTGAAGATAGAACTGTAACAGATAAATCTTGGGATAAAGCTTTCTCTAAAATTGGCGGTATAATAAAGGTTAGAAGAGATAGTAAGCAAAATCCAGATTTAAAAGAGCTTTTTTATATAAGGGGGATCCTTAAAAATCGAATTCAAAATTTTAATTCTAGTGTAGCAATTATATTGTTAAAAATGGCTCATGGAAAAGGAATATCTATTGATACATTAAAAAAAGTAGCTTTACAAGTTAATTACATGGATGAGTTTGAATATAAAATAAATGAATTAATTGAGGAGTAAAACAATATAGAGGCAACCAAAAAAAACACAAAAAAAAAGCCAACAGAACAACAGTGCCCCATCAGCTTTTTCTTTCTGCAAAATATATTATATTTAGTTTAGACAATAGATTATCCAGTCTTAAATCTCATGTCTTACATCTTATATCTAACTCAATGATGAAACTGCTCTTCCTCTGTAGAACCAGCCAAAGCAGCCGTTGATGTTTTGCCAGAGGTAATCGTATTTTGAATCGTATCAAAATAACCTGCACCTACAAATGCCTGATGCTTAATGGCTTTATAACCTCTTTCCTTTTCATAGGCAAATTCCTTGTCTTGCAATTTAGAATAAGCATACATGCCTTTTTCCTTATAAGCACCTGCCAATTCAAACATACTGGTATTCAAAGAGTGGAAGCCAGCCAAAGTGATAAACTGGAATTTATAGCCCATATCTGCCAAGCTTTCGCGGAAATGCAACATCGTTTTTTCATCCAAATTTGCACTCCAATTAAAAGATGGTGAGCAGTTATAAGCCAACAATTTACCCGGAAATTCTGCGTGCATTGCCTGTGCAAAAGTACGCGCTTCCTCCAAGTCTGGTTTACCCGTTTCACACCAAATCAAATCGGCATAAGGAGCATAAGCCAAACCTCTGCTAATCGCCTGATCCAAGCCATTTTTCACTCTAAAAAATCCTTCATGAGTACGGTCGCCAGTCACAAATGGACGGTCGCGCTCGTCAATATCGGAAGTCAGTAGGTTGGCTGCATTTGCATCGGTGCGTGCGATTAAAACGGTTGGTACACCGCAAACATCCGCCGCTAATCGGGCTGCAATCAACTTATTTTCCGCTTCTTGTGTCGGCACCAACACCTTACCGCCTAAGTGACCGCATTTTTTCGCAGAGGACAATTGATCTTCAAAGTGAACACCTGATGCGCCTGCTTCAATCATGCCTTTCATCAATACAAATGCATTGAGATTGCCACCAAAACCAGCTTCGGCATCCGCAATGATTGGCGCGAGATAGTGCGTATCAGAATCGCCATTTAAACAAGCCACCTGATCGGCACGCAATAACGCATTATTAATTCTTTTAACTACAGACGGCACACTATCAGCAGGATATAAACTTTGGTCAGGATACATTTGCCCTGCTAAGTTTGCATCGGCAGCCACCTGCCAGCCACTTAAATAGATAGCCAATAAACCTGCCTGTACCTGCTGCACCGCTTGATTTCCCGTTAACGCACCTAAGCCAGCCACACAATTTTCGCTGTGCAGTAAGTTCCAAAAACGCTCTGCACCCATTCGCGCCACAGAGTACTCAATATCGAAAGAGCCACGTAATTTAATGACTTCTTCAGCCGTATACGGTCTTTTTATCCCCTTCCAACGGGGGTTAGTCGCCCAGTCAGTTACCAACTGGTCAATTCGCTTTTGATTTGACATATGTTTAAAAATTTGTTTTTATATAAGTTTTTTATTTTGAAAGAGACATAAGATGCAAGATTTAAGACATGAGATTGTTGAATTAGGGGGAGATTAGAAGTTAGATTTTAATCTAAAAATCAATTCGTAATTCGTAATTGATAATTCGTAATTACTAAATGTGTTCATAAGCTCCAAGTGTTAAAAACTCTTTATACTCTTTTTCCAGCACCAACTGATCAAACAATTGAGTTGCCAGTTCAAAACGCCCGTTTTTAAAGCGTTCTTCGCCTACCAAAGTTTTGATTTTTTCCAACTCACCAGCCAAAAATTCTTTGTATAACTCCACTGTTATCGCACGTCCATCCTCTAAGTTGACACCGCCATCATGTAGCCATTGCCAAAGCTGTGTACGAGAAATTTCGGCGGTTGCAGCATCTTCCATCAAGTTGTAAATCGCTGCTGCCCCCACGCCACGCAACCAAGATTCAATGTACAAGATACCCACATTGATGTTTTTGCGAAGCCCTGTCTCCGTAATCGTACCTTCGGGCATTTTCAGCAAATCTTCGGTTGTAATATTTATATCTGTGCGTTTATTCTCAATTTGATTAGGCTTAGGCATATGTTTATCAAACACATCCTTAGCTACTTGTACCAATCCCGGATGAGCTACCCAAGTACCATCGTGTCCGTCTTTGGCTTCGCGCTCCTTATCTGCGCGCACCTTCGCAATTGCAGCCTCATTCGCTTCGGGATTGTTTTTAATCGGAATTTGCGCTGCCATACCGCCCATCGCATGAACGCCTCGCTTGTGGCAAGTTTGAATCACCAACAATGAGTAAGAACGCATACAGTGTGTTGTCATGCCTACCTGTCCACGATTTGGGAAAATTCGGTTGGGGTGTGCTTTTAATTTTTTAATAAAACTAAATATATAATCCCATCTGCCACAGTTTAATCCTGCGGAATGATCGCGTAATTCGTATAAAATTTCATTCAACTCAAAACTCGCCAAAATGGTTTCTACCAAGACCGTTGCCTTAATTGTTCCATTTGGAATCCCTAACTCTTTTTGAGCAAATACAAAAACATCATTCCACAAACGAGCTTCTAAATGACTTTCTAGTTTTGGCAAATAAAAGTAAGGTCCCGTTCCATTTTCCAACAATTGATGCACATTATGGAAGAAATACAAACCAAAATCAACCAAAGAACCCGAAAAAACTTGTCCATCTAACAACATATGTTTCTCCTCTAAGTGCCATCCGCGAGGGCGTACCATGAGCGTTGCAGTTGTCTCATTTAGGCGATAGGTCTTATTTTTAGTTGGATGTACAAATTCAATAGAGCCATTAATGGCATCTTTCAAATTAATTTGCCCTTCAATATTGTTTTTCCAAGATGGAGAATTTGAGTCTTCTAAATCCGCCATAAATACGTTGGCACCTGAATTTAAAGCGTTGATAATCATCTTTCTATCAACAGGTCCCGTAATTTCCACACGCCGATCCAATAGGTCTTTAGGTAGGGGTGCAACCGTCCATTCACTGTCGCGAATGTCTTTGGTTTCAGGCAAAAAATCGGGAAAAGCACCTGCATCAATGGCTTCCTGTCGTTTCTGTCGAGCAGCGAGCAAGTCCAAACGGCGTTGGCCAAATTGCTGTTGTAGTTTGGTCACAAAAGCTAAGGCTTCTGGTGTTAGAATCTCCTCATATCTTGGCCCTAACTCGCCAATGATACGCAGGGTTTCTATTGGAGTATCTATTGTTGACATATATTTGGTTCATTTTGGAGTTTGGAAAGTTTTAAAGTTACAAGGTTTTAAGGTTTTTGTTTTTTTCAAAACTTAAATCCAATACCTAATATTTTTTTAGTTAAAGATATATCATGGATTACATGATGTGTAATTTTTGGTAACTAATGAGCTAAAAAATAAATCCAAACTTTGAGTTAATTGTTTTGTGTAGCAGATAAATAATAATTTCTTTATTCAAAACATCTGTGCTTAAATGGTGAATTTATTTTTTAGCCACTACTTAAAAATATTGAGCAGAAAATTTTGCAAAAAAAGGGGGGCGATTTCTTTAGTTATACTTTTTTTTACAGTTAAAAGTTACCTTTTACTAGACTAATCTTAGAGGCTCCGCAAAAATAAGCGAATTTTCGCTAATGGCAAATTTTTTCTTATTAAATCAATTTTATTAAAAATAAGATTTTTATAAAAAAATATTTCTTTGTAATTTGGTTGCCTTAATCTTTTAAGCAAAACAAACAGCAGTAATCTATGCAAAAAAATGGCAGTATGCCCTTAAACAGTGAGTATATTCGCATTGTTTTTGGTCTGAAAGTGAGGCAATTACGAAAAAAACAAGGCTACTCTACACAACAATTAAGTCAATTAACAGGCATATCGGTTTCTTATTTAAATGAAATTGAAAAAGGAAAAAAATATCCTAGTAATACCAAAGTAATTGATTTAGCCAACGCTTTTAATATTACCTATGAAGAATTGACCTCTTTAAAGGTAGACCGACAATTAGAGCCTGTAGTAGACCTCTTGAAAACCAATTTGTTACAGGAAATTCCTTTGGAAATGTTTGGAATTGAATTAAATAAATTGGTAGAAATTATTGCAGGCGCGCCTACAAAAGTCAGTGCATTTATCCGCACTTTACTGCAAATAGCGCGCAACTATGAAATGAATGTAGAGCAGTTTTATTTTTCTGCTTTGCGCTCTTATCAAGAATTGTATGATAATTATTTTGAAGATTTAGAAAAGGCAGTACATGATTTTTGCAAAAAAAATAATATTAATAATCAACCTGCTATAGCTATAGACCTTTTATACAAAATTTTAGAAAAAAAATATAATTATAGCTTTGATAGTGAAAAATTAAATCAATATAAAGCATTAAAAGCTGTACGCTCTATTTACATAAAAAAGAATGATAAAAAGAACATATTATTGTTAAATGGCAATTTAAACAATGCTCAACAACTGTTTCAATTAGCCAAAGAAATAGGCTATCAGCACCTAAAATTAAAAGAACGCACTGATACGCCAACTTGGTTGAAACGTTATTCTTTTGAAGAAATATTAAACAATTACAAAGCCTCTTATTTTGCAGGAGCTTTGTTAATCAACGAAAAACACATTAAACAAAAGTTAAAAATTATTTTTCAAGCTAAAGAATGGCAGAATGAGCGTTTTTTACAATTAATGCAGTCCTATAACGTCTCTCCCGAAACTTTTATGCATCGCTTAACCAATATTTTGCCTCGCTATTTTCAACTAAAACAATTATTTTTCTTGCGTTTTAGCAATAGCAAAGGAAGCGATAAATATCAGATTACCAAAGAGTTACACCTATCAAAACAGCACAACCCACATAGCAATGAAATCAAAGAGCATTACTGTCGCCGATGGATTGCCATTAATATACTCAAAGAATTAGCTGCCCAACAAGCGAATGGCACTTATTGTAATCCCCTAGTGCGCGTGCAACGCTCGCACTATATGGATTCGGGAAAAGAATATTTTTGCATTTCCGTAGCACGCCCCATGTACCCAACGCCTGATACGAATAGCAGCGTGACCATCGGTTTTGAGATGACAACGGACTTTAAACGCAAAGCAAAATTCTGGAAAGATCCCAATATCCCAATTCGGAAGGTGAATGAAACCTGTGAACGCTGTAGTTTGCAGCCCTGTAAAGAGCGCATTGCGCCACCAGTTGTTTTAAAAAAGAGGGAAGAAAAACGGCATATTAAGGAAGTGTTAGAAAAGATAGTTGACGAGATGTAAATTTTTTAATTACGAATTACGAATTGTTTTTTTCACAAATCACTGCTCAACAAATAACTTTTAAAAAATCTAATTTCTGATCTCTAAATTCTAATTGCTTAATCATAATTCACCTCAAAGGAGATAAAAAGCCCCCATTCATTTTGGCGGTTTCGGGTGTATTCGATGGTAAAAACGGTGTCGTACATGGTAACAACATCAATGCCGATGCCTGTGCTTGTTAGCCATTGATTGCTAAGGGGATTGCCTTTGTCGTAGTACTGATCGTTGGCATAGCCAATTTCGGCGAAAGTTTTGAAGTAAACGGCGAGGTTAATGGTTTTGAATTGATCTATTTTGAGTATGGGGTTGGTAAATTTTGTGTTGAATAACTCATATTTTAGGGCGGTGCGCGCCATTGCAAAGTCCTGACCATCAATGATGTACAACTCATAGCCACGTACATAATCCGCACCGCCGTTTAAGCCACTTTGATTGTAATAAGGTTGCTGACTTCTGACCAAAGATGCTTTACCTCGAACATTGGTAATGCCATAAAATTTGTTGCTAAATTGGAGGTATTCCGTATAATTCGCCTTAACCCACAGCATATTTAAGTCCTTAAAAATGCCTAAACCTTGTTTTTCGACCATTACTCTAAAAAAGCGGCCTGTTAAGGGATAGGCTTGAATGTCTCTTTGATCTTTAGTAAAAATATAGGCAAGATATAAATATTTTTGTTTCGTTTTTCCCTCTAAAAAATAATCAGGATTGAGCAAAGCGAGGGTATCAGCTATTTGGTTGTGATTATACGCAAAACTAAAATAGTGATTCGTCTGAATATCAGGGCGTTGATTGAAGTCTATACCTGTACGGAAGCGGCTGCGAAGCTTGGATTTATGGTCGTAAAATTGTGCATTATTGTTTTGGGTTCCGTAGAGTGCTTCGTTATTCGTGATGTAAGAAATAAAGGGTTTAAGTCCTGTTGTTCCTTGCTTATTTAAAAAAGGCAAGGTGTAACTGAGTTCAAATTTTTTAGTATACCCTAATTGTATAACCGCTTTTAATCGCTCCTTTCGCCCTCGAAAATTTTTATGGGTAAAGCGCATTCCGTACTCTACTCGGCTAAAATCGCGTTTCTGTTCCTTCCACCAAACGTTAAAATTTCGGTCGGCCAGCTCAAAAATCGGGGCGGGATAAATATACCAACGCTCCTCTACCGCAATCACCACATCCACCGTATTACTCGCTCCATTTTGCAACTCAATATTTACATCATTAAACAAGCGAGTATTAAAAACTTGGTTGCGATTAACTGCTAAAACTTCCTCTAACTGATTGACTGTCAGGGTGTCCCCAATTTTAAAATCTAGCTCTCGAAAAATAATATGGTCTTTAGTGCGCTTATTTCCCTTTGTTACAATGTCATTGATAACAATATAATCAGCAGCTTTATTGACCGTTTTTTCGTTAGTTGCAATGGTATCATTAGGGAAAAAAGGATGTGCGATAGCCTCTACCGCCCCAAACAGGGACAGCAACAATATCACTAGGACACAATAATTAATGGGGGATTTTTTTACTATCAGGTTCATGAATAAAGTTTGTATATTTACCTGATTCTTTGAACGTTAAAATGGTTTAAATGTTTTGTTGGGGCGTGAGCTAGGGGTTTATGAACTTCCACAAGATAACAAACTCTAGTTGATTGAGCAAAATTAGTTTTATTACTTGATAATGTAGTATTTTACAACTTTATTAAAAATTTTGAAAATCAATAAATTTATTTGGAAATTTGGTTTTTAGTGGTATATTTGTTTGTAGTATATGCATCTAAATTACTCATGTTTATATGTGTATAAAAAAGTATATCTTAATTGATTTTTTTAGAAAAATTTACAAGCTGGTAATACACAAGTTAAAAAACAAAAAAAATGAAATCTAGTGCCTTAAAAAAATGGAATTTCTTTAAAAAAAAGTGGATTGCTTTTTTAGGTAAATTTATTATGCCACTTGTAACGCTTTTTTTAGGACTTTCGGTTAGCCTGCTTCCTACAGAATATAAAGAAATGGGTTACTACAAAAGTTTATTTTTGATATTAATAGTATTGTGCATTGTTTTTGCGATTATGATATTGATTTATGTTGCGTTAGCGATATATGATAGGCTTGAAAATCAAATACTTAGGTATGCAGAGATAAATGATTATGTTGAGGATTTAGCAAAAGCGAAGGCAGTTTATGTTGAATCAGTAAGCCAGAATGTGCAAGATAATATAAAAAGTGAAGGTGAAAGAATAAAAGATTATTACACATCAACAACAAAATTTATTGATAAAGCAGAAAAAAGTATAATTATATTTGATTATCTCGGATGCCATGCTACATTTAATCATGTAGTAGAAAAATTAGGCAAAGAGGAGCAGGACTTAAAAAAAGCAATTATCAATAATTGTACAGAACATTACAAAACAATAGCCTCTCATTTTGAACATGACACTGTAATGAGAAGAGATAGTAAATTAAGATATACTAGAATATTGATGTTTCCTATTTCATGCCCATCAATTACGTCTCCAAATATGGAATTTGATATTACAAACTCACCAACAATAAGAGAATCAATAAATCAAATAACACTAGAACATATTGAAGAGCTCTTCAAGAAAAAGAAAAAATTTAAAGGAAGAATTCATTTTAGAATATTACCATTTCCAATAACAAATTTTAGCTTTGGAATTATAGACAATAAAAAACTGCTATTGGAATTAGATTATTATAATATAATTGGTAAGCCATTACCTAATCATTTGTTTATTATTCATGATGATGAGAATGGAAATATTGTCAAACCATTTAAAAGTCATTTTTTGACATTTTATGACAAAGCAGAAGATTTAGAGGACTTGGAAATGCTTGATATGACAATGGCAGAATTTAAAAATGAAATGATTAGAAGAAGAAAGAGAAGAATAGAAAAGAGTCTAAAAAATTATACTTAACCTTTCAAACTAAATATTATTTACTAAACCCTTCTTGCCTTTTATATATTGAAAGGTAGCACTCCTATCTCCAAATAATTCACATTCTCCTCAAAAAACTCCCCACTTCACACATAAAACCTTTCTTTATGCCTAAAAAACAAATTACTTTGACTCCTGCAAGAGCAATGTTGCTAACCTCACTAAGAAATTATCAAGTACTTGGATATGATGTCAATTTGTTAGTCATTCAGAAAATTGCCTATTTCCTTCAAAGGTTTGGAGAGCCTTTAAATTTGCAATATGAAAAAGGATATTATGGTACTTATTCTCATAGGCTTCAACATTTAGTTAAATATTTGAATGGATACTACCTTAATTTCAAACATGATGCTACTAAACCAAGTACTGTTGTTTATTTGAGAAATTTGGATGAGGTTGAAATTTACAATAAGACAAATTTAACTCCTGAACAAAAGAATAGGCTAAAGGAATTGCAAAGCTTAATAGAGGGATTTGAGTCACCCTACGGTTTAGAGCTATTGGCTACCGTTGATTATATATTTCAAAAAGGTAAAATAATAGATACAGACATAATTATTGAGCGTATAGGGAATTGGACGAACAGAAAGAAAAAGCTAATGAAGCCTTTCCATATCAAAGTAGCGCACCAAAGATTGAAAGAATACTATAGTCAACAAAGGCTATAATGGCTATTTTTCGATTATCCCACATTTCGGAGTTCTTTTTTTTATTTCATATAAAATATACCTTTGTGATTTCTTATAAAAACATTACAATTAACTTATAAAACAATACTAATATTTAACATAGAAAAAGTAAATAAATTCGTAATTTAAGCCACTTATAATTCACTAGCTTTTAATTGAATTATGCATTAATAATTAAAATTAATTGTTTTATATTTTTAACCTCCGAAATGTCGGATTATGAAAGTTTTCATCTTTTTAAGCAGAAAAAAATGTATTTATAAGGGTTAAATGAATTTCTCAGCCCAAAACGGTATGTTTCATTATCATCCTAACACTTTGTCTTTAGAATTGATATTTAGTTATTTAGGCTTTTGGATTTCCAGCCTTCATAGATAAGAAATTATTATTTAATTATTGACATGGATATGTTGATTTGAATTTTAAATATCTGTAAATATGCAACGGCTAAAGCCTTCGCTACAGAACTCATTTAAAAAGAAACTAAAAAGTGCCAAAATACGAATCACTAATCTACTAATCACTAATCCACGAGCTGTTAAAATAGCTACAAACTGTCTGGTGGAAAAGTACAGTATTTGAAACATACCCCCAAAACAAAAAACACATATTGCATAATACTTTAACAATACGAGCTATTTCTAACTATTTTCTTCTTTTTCAATAAAGCCCTCAATAATCACTTTTAGCTGTTGGAGAATGGAAAATATATCGAATAAATCATCTTTTGTAGCATCATAAGCCAAGCTAACCGCATATTTATTATCTTCTAAAACAACAAAAAACCATAATCGCCCCAAAACATAGGTGCCATAGACAGGTAATTTGTTGTTATTTACTGCCTGAACTGCTAACATAGCTGCTAACAGTTGCCCTAATGCATCACTATCTATACCTTGCTCTTTTTTATATTCGTGTAAGCAAAAATAAGGTGCGCGAGGTATCTGTCGCCCCGTTGCTACCATAAAATCAACACGTCCTTTTAAAGTATAGTCCTGTATAGTTGCCGACAAATAGCGTTCAACAAATGAATTGTATTTTTTTGTATCATAATTTACCAAAAACATCAATTGCCCAATAAAGTAAAATTTCAATTCTTCTTCGTTCCAAAAATCAACTTTTTGTCTCAAAAAATTTTGTATTTCTTGTAAACGCTCTTGTTCTTTTGTATTTCGTTGATAACTAGCAGCTAACCATTCTTCCAATAAAGCTAAGTTAGTTACTCGCTCAATACCAAAAGTTAATTCTAAGTCCTCGGTATACCAGTTTTTAAAGGTTTTTTCTTTCATAGACTACTTGTTTTTAGCTATTTTAAGATAAGTAAAAAAGTGGTTTTTGCAAAAGATTTAACTAAAAATATTACTTTTGCATTAGTTAAACGATAACTGAATACTTGGCAATACAACAACACTTTATTTTTATTTCTAAAATCTAAACAGCCAAAAAAACACTCAAATTCTACCAAAAATGAACTCAATAGATTTCTACCACAATATTCCCTTACAAAAAGTAAAAATAGAAGATGTCTCCATTGGCTTACGGCAAATTGGCAAGGGAGATGACTTGGTGTTTATTCATGGCTTTCCAACGCATGGGTATACATGGCGAAAACTAATTCCAGAGCTATCGAAGCATTTTAGATGTCATATCGTTGACTTGCCCGGACTTGGCGATAGTGATTGGACAAATCAAACGGATTTTAACAGTTCGGCACAGGCGCGCTATATTGTAAAATTGTTGAAGCAAGAAAATATCAATAAATACAGTCTCATTGCCCATAATTCGGGGGCAACCGTTGCTAGAGTGATGGCGATAGAGGAAGTTGATAAGGTAGAAAATTTAATTTTATTGAATACAGAAATACCTAATCACCGCCCGCCTTGGATTCCTTTGTATCAAAAAATTGGCTTACTACCAGCCGTTCCTTTCATCATCGGAAAGCTGTTACAGCAAAAATGGTTTATACATTCACCAATGGGACTCAAAGAATTATACACCAATAAAAATATGTTGAATGATGCAAATAATGTAGCTCCTTACATTAATCCATTGGTTCACTCAAAAGAAAAAATGATAGGCGGTTTCAGATATTTAAAAGGTATTGACTGGAAATTGATTGATTCCTTTAAAGAAACACATGGAAAAATAAAAGCCAATGTTTTATTTATATGGGGGGCAGATGACAGAACATTTCCCATGCAATTAGCCCAACAAATGACTCAACAATTCAAAGCTTACTACGAATTTGTTACCATAAAAAATGCCTCTTTGTTACCTCATGAAGAAAAACCAGAAGAGATTATAGCGGCTATTTTAAAATTTGTAAAAAAAGGAATAGCCTAATGTTTTTGGAAATGTTCATTCCATTGATTATGTTTGAGTTCTAAAAACAAAACAATAGTAGATACAAAAAACAAATAATGGCTTATACATAGAAATGCTATGACAATACACCTAAAATTGTTATATTGTTAAACCTCCTGTTTGAGATTCATCTCAAACGCGGTATGTTTCATTCCCTTCCTAACACTTTATCTCTAAAATTGCTATTTAGATATTTAGCCTTTTGGCTCTTTAGCTGTTAGAAATTAGCGATTAGAGATCAGAAATTGGAAGTTATTTTTTGAACTTTCTCGTAGCTATCAATTTTTGATTATTAATTATTTATAAGGACTTTAACAGCTAAAGCTGTCGTTACACAACTCACTTAGAAAATAATTGCTATCAATCAATTTGCCCGAATCACTAATCTACTAATCATGAATCCACGAACTGTCAAAGTAAACACAAACTGTTAGGTGGAAAAACTCGGTACTTGAAACATACCTCAAACGCTAAATTTTATTTTTTTCCAATAAAAAACACCTTATTTATGTCTAAACAAGTTATTCAAACAGAGGACGCACCTGCTCCGATTGGTCCTTATAATCAAGCAGTTTGGGCAGGCAATTTGCTGTTTGTTTCTGGACAAATTGCAATTAATCCAGCCACAGGCGAGTTGGTAAGCAATAGCATTGAGGAAGAAACTCATCAGGTGATGCAAAATATTGAAGCTATTTTAAAAGCTGCTGCGCTAACTTTCGACAATGTTGTGAAAACAAGCATTTTCCTAGAGAATATGGATGATTTTAATCGGGTTAATGAAGTATATGGACAATATTTTGAGGACGGTCAAGCTCCAGCTAGAGAATGTGTAGAGGTCTCTCAATTGCCTAAAGATGTATCGGTAGAAATATCTGTTACTGCTTATCGAGGTGAGTAAATTATTTTTGCTTTTTCTCTATCCATAAAAAAAACCCGTTTTACAAAATTGTAAAACGGGTTTTTGTTTTAAAGTCCTTAAAAGGCCTTATGAATAAGCTTATTTAGACAACATTACTTTATGATATTGTACTTCGCCAGTAGTTGTGGTTAAACGAAGCATATAAATACCAGCAGCTAAGTTGTCTGCATTGAACAGTGTTTTGTAAGTTGTATTTGCCTCAACATAGCCATTAAATAGGTTGCCTACTTGAGCACCTGTTAAGCTAAATACATCTACACTTACGCGACCGCTTTCAATTGCTGAAAATTCTACAACCGTTTGAGAATGGAATGGATTTGGTGCGGTTGTGATATGGCTTTGTGCGGCTGCACTACTTACTTTTCCTCTACCGCCACCACATTGTGGAACCCAATACCAACCAAATGTTTCATCGCCAACGGAGTCGGTTACAGTTACACTATACCAACCATCTTGTAAACCAAGAACATCTTGTGTAGTTGCGCCTGTAGACCACTGATAGCTATAAGGTGGCACACCACCAGCTACAGTAATATTAATACCTGCATTGTAAGCAAATTGTGAGCTTTCACAACTAATGACATAGCTTGGGATGTCTAAGGTTGGCGTTCCTCCACCATTATCTTCTGCAATAATAACTACACAGCCAGCATCATCAGTAATGGTTAACATCCAAGTTGCGCCATCACTTTCTAATATTTTGACAAAGCCAGGAGCTAATACAGCATGTCTTACATAACCATCTGTATTCCAAGCATAGTTATAAGGTGGTGTACCATTGGTTACAGTGATTTCATAAACATTGTAGTAGAATGGTGTTACCCCACCGCTAGTACCTTGCGTTACATCTACTAGGTCATATTCTAATATGCAATCAGAATATATACAAGAGGCAGGATCGTCAATGGTTGCTATTGGATCGAAGTTGACAGCTGTTGCATCCATACAACCTACATAGATACAATTGCCATCATCTGTTGTAGCATCAGGATCGAAGTTATCTGCTAAAGCATCTGTACAACCTGCTACTTCTTGTTGACAAACATATGGCACGTTAACAGTTACAGAAGCACAATTGGCAGGTGCAGCTGGATTTGTTATAGTCACATCTACAGAACCCGCCTCATTATTACCTGCTTGATAATCGCCTGATACGGTCCATCCACAACTTGTTGTCAAGGTAGCTGGGACATCACAATCACCACTTTGTACCATGAAGTTACCGCCTTCTACCAATGCAGGATGTGCATTAACGGTTCCTACAGAGCCATTAAATACTTCGCTTCCATCAGCTTCGCAAGTAGCTAGTAAGAAGAACTCATATACATCAGCCTCACAGTTCATATTTGAACCTGTACTGTATACTCTTATAGCGGCGCCTAAACCAGAGCCAAATACGCTTGGTGCGCCACCATTAACAGACACACTCCACTCAAAATTAGTAGCTGCGTCATCTGTGGTTGAAGCAGTTAAAGTAACTGATTCGCCAGCACAAACATCTGGTGCATCTATGGTCGTATTATTGTAGGTAGAAGTACAAGTTGATTCTCCTGCACATGGAACACAAATGGCACCTGTACAATTATCTATGGTTTCCATATCATTAATGGTACCTGGATCGCCATCATCACAAGCCTGTACAGTTGTAGAGCTACAAGCAGCTACAGCAGTACCAGCACATGGCACACAGACCGCACCACCATTACAGTTGTCTATGGTTTCCATATCATTTTCCGTACATGGGTCACCATCATCACAAGCCTGCGTTGTTGTTGAACTACAAGCAGCTATAGCAGTACCAGCACATGGTACACAAACTACTCCATCATCATCTAAGGTTTCCATATCATTTTCTGTACATGGATCGCCATCATCACAAGCTTGCATTGTTGCACAGTTTACGGTTGTACCAGCACAAGGCACACAAATAGCACCTGTACAAGCATCTACTGTTTCCATATCATTGTTGGTATCTGGGTCACCATCATCACAAGCCTGTACAGTTGTTTGTGTACAAGCAGCTACAGCAGTACCAGCACATGGTACACATACAGAGCCATCACATTGGTCTATGCCTTCCATATCATTTTCTGTACATGGGTCGCCATCATCACAAGCCTGCATAGTAGGAGCTAAAGTACAAGCAGCAACAGCAGTACCAGCACATGGTACACATACAGCACCTAAATCATCTAAGGTTTCCATATCATTTTCTGTACATGGGTCACCATCATCACAAGCTTGCATAGTTGTACATCCTACAGTAGTACCTGCACATGGCACACATATAGAACCGTCACATGGGTCAATACCTTCCATATCATTGATGGTATTTGGGTCACCATCATCACAAGCTTGCATAGTAGGTGGTAATGTACAAGCAGCAACAGCAGTACCAGCACATGGCACACATACAGAACCATCACATTGGTCAATACTTTCCATATCATTTTCTGTACATGGGTCGCCATCATCGCAAGTCTGTATAGTAGGTGGTAAAGTACAAGCAGCTACAGGGTCACCAGCACATGGCACACATACAGTACCATCTGCATCTAATACGGTTTCCATATCATTCTCTGTACATGGATCGCCATCGTCACAAGCCTGTACAGTTGTTGGGTCTGTATCACAGTTTGCAGCAGTACCAGCACATGGCACACATACAGAGCCATCACAATCCAAAATTGTTTCCATATCATTAATGGTACTTGGATCGCCATCATCACAAGCCTGTACAGTTGTTGCGCCATTAGTACAGTCAATAACAGTACCAGCACATGGCACACAAACAGAACCGTCACATTGGTCAACCTCTTCCATATCATTTTCCGTACATGGGTTGCCATCATCACAAGCCTGTGCAATAGGAGCTAAAGTACAAGCAGCTACAGCAGTACCAGCACATGGCACACATACAGAACCATCACATTGGTCTATGCCTTCCATATCATTTTCGGTACATGGGTCGCCATCATCACAAGCCTGCATGGTAGGTGGTAGACTACAAGCAGCCACAGCAGTACCAGCACATGGCACACATACAGAACCATCACATTGGTCAATGCCTTCCATATCATTTTCGGTACATGGGTCACCATCATCACAAGCCTGCATGGTAGGTGGTAGACTACAAGCAGCTACAGCAGTACCAGCACATGGCACACAGACCGTTGTAGCATCACAGCCATCTAATTCTTCCATATCATTTTCCGTACACGGATCGCCATCATCACAAGCTTGTACGATATTAGCTACAGCACCAGAACAAGCAGCAGCAGGCGTTCCTGCACAAGCCACACAAACATCACCGGTACCATTACCACCTACATCTTCCATATCATTTTCTGTACATGGGTCACCATCATCACAAGCTTGAGTAACGACACAAGACTCTACAGTTGTTGTACCTACGACCCCATCAAATAAAGTCGTATTATCCAAAGTACAAGTAATAGTCAAACTAATTTCTACAGGCACATCCGCACAAGTTGGATTGTCGAAAGTGACCGTAGCAGTAGCTGTTGTCGCACCAGTAAGGGTTGCGTTTGCAGCCCCTCCTGTAATGCTCCAAGCGAAAGTTAAATCAGCAGAAGCATTATCACTTGTGGTAGATGCTATAGTTGCAGTACCATCACAAGCGGCGGTAGCTGGCGGCGTATCTACAGAAGTGAAAGTAGGGCAAGAAGCACAGCTTGGATCGGTAGAATCAATGATGTAACAAACATTGTTGGTAGAAGTAGCATAACAAATTGGTAATCCATCATCACATTCGCCAATACCTGTTTGACCACTCAAAGTATTGATGCTATTGTTAATGATGTCTGTAATAGATTCTAGGGAAGCATCACCACCTAATGCAGCAACTACATCGGCAACCTGCCCAAAGCCTGTAATGTCTGCACCGGAGTTGATCCCTGCATCATTCAATGCTTGGCAAGCATCTGTACCTAAAGTACTAACTACAGCACTACAACAATCATTAGCACCACCAAGATCAGTTACACCATTTAAAAGGGCATCAACTTCTGCTTGTACTGCTGCTAGATCATAGTTGATGGCTGTTACACAAAATTGATCTCCATCTACAAAGCCTAAGTCACCAGGAGCAAATATGCCATCGGCATCTCCCCCTACAATACTAGGTCCATCAGTAGGTGCTGTCCCTACAATATTACAGGCATTTGTAACAACATATTCAACTACCCAGCCTGCAGCAGTGGCATTGTTAAAACCATCAGTAAGAGCTGGAATTGTCACTGTTTCAGTTGGGTCACATACTACCTGAGAAACAGGAGCACCCAAAGTACCTTGATCAGTACCACAATCTTGTTGAATGGTAGGGTTAGGTTCCTCACAAGGGGCAATGGGTTGAGCCATTAAGGTAGGCATAGAAAAAATGCCTAAGCAAAAAAGGAATAATAAATGTAATAATAAACGCTTATTCATAAGTCAACTTTTTTAGTTAAGATTTTTTACTTTAAAGTACTTTTTTAATGATGAAATTATATAGTCGAGCTAATATAGGCAAAGATTATTGTTTTTTCTCAAAAAAAGTGAGTACATTTTTTTACGATTGTCAGTGCTTTATGGGTTGTCACTCAATGCTTTATTAGTATACTTTGCCTAATAAAATTCTTACTATCAGATGTTTAAATACATTTTTCTTTTAGTATATTTTGTAAAATTGCAAAAAAAATTTTCTACTTATCCCTAAAAAAGCTTTTTTTTTACACAAAAATTAATATTGTAAATAGCAAAAAGGGTTTTAACTTTGCATTCTGGAAACATCATCTTTCAAAATAACATGAGATTTTTACAAAAAAGAAGTTTAATTTTAAAAAATTCAGAGATAAATATTTTAAGTCAGACAATTACAAAAATGTTATACGGCATTTTTGCAAAACTCCAACAATCACCAAGTATATATTTAAAGTGTATGAATCTGGGCTATTTAGGAGATACTGATTTAATTTTAAAAGAAGCAGATAAAGCGGAAAAATTACAATTTCAATTGTATCACCATATCACTAAAACAGTTGATTTTATAGATAAAAAAGTACTAGAAGTTGGCTGTGGTACAGGTGGAGGTGTATACTTTATGCACACTTACCTACAGCCTCAAAAAATTGTAGGGCTTGATTTAATTAAAGGGAATTTATCGCTTGCTAAAAGTCGTTATCCATCCGAAAAAATCCGTTTTGTACAGGGTGATGCTTGTGATTTTCATTTTCCGAATGAGCAGTTTGATATAGTGGTTAATTTAGAATCTTCACATTGTTATCCTAATATGCTTGGCTTTTTAACTTGTGTTTCTAAAGTACTAAAAGAGGATGGTCTCTTTGCCTTCGCAGATATCCGAAGAGCGGAATGTGTTGCTGAACTAGAAAAACAGTTTCTGGATACTGGGTTTGTGATTATTCATCAAGAAAACATTACGCAAAATGTAGCAGACGCTTTAGTAAAGGATAATGAGCGCAAAAAACAGTTGCTTAATCAAAATTGGCTGGGAAAACGATTTTATCAAAATTTTGCTGTTATGAAAGGTTCAGATATGTATGAAGCTTTTCAAGATGGCAGTTGTCAGTATATGCATTATTTTTTGCAAAAAACTCCTACAACACACCCAAATTAAGTACACATTATGTCTATACAGGCCTATATTAAAGCCATTAGCTATTATTTGCCTCCTGATATTTTGGATAATCAAACCTTAGCAGAACAATTCACTGACTGGACTGCTCAAAGTATTGAAAAAAAAACAGGCATTGCCGAGCGTAGGGTAGTAAAAAAAGGGGTACTAGCTTCTGATTTGGCGGTAAAAAGTGCTCATAAATTATTCGAGGAACACCATATCAACCGAAAAACAGTAGATTTTTTGCTCTTTTGTGCACAAGAATATGACTACTTTACCCCCACAACGGCTTGTGTTTTACAACAAAAACTAGAGCTTAATCAACATATAGGAGCATTGGATTATAATTTGGGGTGTTCTGGTTTTATCTATGGTCTGAGTTTGGCCAAAGGATTGATTGTCAGTGGCATAGCAAGCAATGTTTTACTACTAACTAGTTCAACACTCACTCGTATGTTACACCCTGATGATAAAGCAACTCGCACTATTTTTGGCGATGGTGCGGCCGCTACTTTAATTAGTGCTGTTGCCTCCTCTTCTCCAATAAATAATCAGCCGCATATAGGTGATTTTATTTTGGGGACAAAAGGCACAGATGATATTATTTTAAAAAATCGCTGGGCAAGGCATCCTATGGGCAAACTAGAACCTTATGCAGATAAAAGTGGTAGTTTTAGGAGTGATGAGCATTTGTTTATGCGTGGAACGAACATCTTTGTATTTATTTTAAAAGTAGTTCCTAAAATGATACTAAGGGTTCTGGAAAAGGCTCAATTGACATTGGCGGATATTGATTTGTTCGTTTTTCACCAAGCCAATGGCTATATATTAGAAGCTTTACGAAAAAAAATGGGAGTTCCTAAAGAAAAGTTTGTTATTCACCTAAAAAACTGTGGAAATACGGTATCTGCCAGTATTCCTATTGCTTTAGCAGAGGCTCAAAAAGCAGGAAGAGCTTATAAAGGAGCTAGAGTTTTATTAGCTGGTTTTGGCGTAGGTTTATCATGGGGGGCTACAGTGGTTGTTTTGTAACTGTTGAGAAAATTCATGAATTTTCTCAACAGGGTTTTGGGATAAATAATCAATTATAAATGGCGCATTTTGTGGACTTTAGCTTTTTAATGGTAACTTTGTTATCAAACAAAATAACCGCTTACAAAAAAATAGGTAAAATGCAACTAACTGAATTGGTACAAAAGATTGCCGAAGAATTTGAGGATACACCTAAAGAGCAAATTACAGCAATAACTAAGCTTAAAGACTTGGAAGAGTGGAGTTCTATGCACGCACTTATTATCATTGCTTTAATAGATAATCACTATGATATTATTTTAACAGGGGAAGAAATGATTGATGCTCAAACGCCTACTGATATTTACAATATCATTCTACAAAAACAGGCTAATAAGTAGTTGGACAAAATTAAACAACGTTTGAACTTGCCGTAAACTGTTAATAATAAGTTAATTATCTCATGTCTCAAATCTTATGTCTAAGTACTTAATTAAAATAAAATGGCTATTTTTTCAGTCCGAAATGTGCAAATAGCAGGTGTTAGTGCTTGTGTACCCAAAAATAAAGTATCTAATTTAGACTATGATTGGATTACCCTTAAAGAGCGCAAATTATTGATTAAAACTACAGGAATCGCACATCGTCGTATTGTTCCTAAAGGCGTTTGTACTTCCGATCTTTGCTTGTTGGCAGCCGGAAAATTGCTTCAAGAACTCCACTGGCAACCACAAGATATTGATTTAATCATCTTTGTATCACAAACACCTGATTATATCTTACCTGCAACAGCTATTATTTTGCAAAATCGCCTAGGGCTTTCTAAAAATACGTTAGCATTTGACATTAACTTAGGCTGTTCTGGTTATGTATATGGCTTATCTGTTGTAGCTAATTTGTTACAAGGTGGGCAGATGAAAAAGGCATTACTATTGGTAGGTGATACTTCTAGTGTTGGTACTTCGCCAAGAGATAAAAGTACTACCCCTTTATTTGGAGATGCAGGTAGTTGTACTGCTTTGGAGTATTGTGATTTGCCGAATACGACTACTTTCTACAACTTACAAAGTGATGGAACAGGACAAAATGCCATTATAATAGAAGACGGTGCCTACCGCAACCCAATTGATGAGCATTACACATTTGCTTATCAAGAGCATCAACCAGGTATTATTAGAAATGGACAAAATTTAGCACTAGAAGGAATGGATATTTTCAACTTTACATTAAGAGAGGTTGCACCAAATATTCGCCAACTGTTGGCACATTTCCAAAAAAACTTGTCTACCATTGATTATTTTTTATTCCATCAAGCCAATTTATTGATGAATGAAAGTGTACGAAAAAAGTTGAAAATACCTAAAGAAAAAGTACCTTATAGTTTGAAAGATTTTGGCAATACAAGCTCTGCATCCATTCCCCTCACTATGGTAACTCAATTGCAAACACAGCTTACTCAACAAAAATTAAGTTTACTATTAACAGGTTTTGGGGTTGGTCTTTCTTGGGGGTCTTGCTTATTGCAAACTGATCAAATAGCCTGCCCCGATTTGGTGGAGGTATGAATTACGAATTACTCGTTCCGAACTACGAAAATATATTCCTTTTTTTAAAAAAACAAAAATCTAAGCTCTAATTGCTAACTTCCAAAAATCCAAAATGTACAATCCATTTAGTTTACAAGGTAAAACTGTTCTGGTAACAGGTGCTTCTTCTGGTATAGGGCAACAAATTGCGATTAGCGTAACAAAAATGGGTGCAAAAGTTGTGATTACGGCGCGCAATAAAGAGCGATTATTGGCTACTTACGAGCAATTAGTAGCCGAAGGACACCAATGGGTATTGGCTGATTTAGCTAAGGAGGAGGAGATAAAAAACTTAGTAAATGCTGTTCCTAAACTAGATGGTGTTGTGCATAGTGCTGGTATTATACAGCCTTTTCCTATTAAGTTTTTAAAGAAAAAAAACTTTGAGCCTATTCAATCTATCAACTACAATGCTATTCTATTATTAACAGCAGCTTTATTAAGCAATAAAAAAATCAATCGTCAAGCTTCTTTTGTATTTTTGTCCTCTATTGCTAGTCAATATCCCTACAAAGGTGCTGCTACTTATGCAAGTACTAAGGCAGCTATAGAAGCATTTGCCAAAGTATTGGCAGTAGAACACAGTAGTAAAGGTATTCGCTCTAATTGCTTGTCTCCGGGCATGGTTAAAACAGCCATGTATGAGCAAACAGAACAAGCCGTTGGTGCAAAGAAAATGAGCGCGTATATTGAGCAATACCCACTAGGGGTTGGCACTCCTGAAGATATTGCTAATGCCACTATTTTTCTACTTTCTGATGCTTCCAAATGGATTAATGGCATTACTATTCGCCTAGATGGTGGTTTATTGGCAGGTATGCATTAATTTTTCTGTTTATCTTTATTTTACCAAACCTCATTTTATGTCTACCTCTGTTGATGTGTCTATTGTTATTCCTGTTTATCGCAGTTCCGCTACATTATTGCCTTTATATCAACGTCTTGAGACTACCTTCACCTCCCTTTCTACATCCTTTGAAGTTATTTTTGTGGATGATTATAGCCCAGATAATAGCTGGGCAGCTTTGCTAGACTTAAAAAAAAAATACCCCAATACCATTCGCATTATACGATTGTCTAGAAATTATGGGCAACACAACGCTACTTTTTGCGGTTTTAGGCATTGTAAAGGAAATTTGATCATTACTATTGATGATGATTTGCAAATTCCGCCAGAAGAAATTCCTAAATTGTTACAAACTTATCAACAAACAAAAGCAGATGTGGTCTATGGGTTTTTTCCCGAAAAAAAACATACTTTTTTAAAAAGACTAGGCAGCAAAATATTGGCAAAATTGGCGCAGTGGTTGGCAAACGGACAAGGGCAAGGCTCTTCTTTTAGACTATTAACTGCCGAGTTGTTACAATCCTTAACCAAACATTATAGCAGTTTTATATACATTGATGAATTATTATTGTGGTATACACAAAATATTGCTTTTGTTGAGGTTAAACACCTAGCCAGACAACAAGGCAGCTCAGGCTATTCTTATCTAAAACTGTTTCATCTGTTTGGCTCTTTAACCTTACTACACTCTTCCATTCCACTACGTATTCTTACTTATTTGGGCTTATTAGCCTCCTCGCTTAGTTTTGTTATTGGCATTTATTATGTGTTAATTTGGATATTTTTTGATGTCCCTGTTCAGGGTTTTACAGCCATTATTGTGAGTCTTTTTTTTATTAGCAGCCTTGTACTATTTGCATTAGGGGTGATTGGTGAATTTTTAAGGCGAATTTACACAACTCTTAATAACCAACCACAGTACACCATTCAACAGAGTTTATAACTTCTTAGATATAAGACAGGAGACTTGAGATAGGAGACAATTAACTCATTATTAGCAGTTTATGGCAAGCTCAAATGTCGTTTAATTTTACCTAACTACTTACTTTAATTGTATAATTGCTTTTTGGCTATTTAGACTTTTAGATATTTTGGAGTTTGGAAGGTTACAAAGTTACAAGGTTTTAAAGTTTTTATTTTTTTTAATGAATTTTAAATCTAATGCTTTTTGTCTTGTTAGTCAAAAATATACAAAATTCAAAGAGGTTATTATTTTTTTTATCAATAAAATAAAAGGCGAAAAGTCAATTTAGCTCCAAACTCTAAGATATTTAGCTACTAGAAATTAGCGATTAGAGATCAGAAATTGGAAATTAATTTTTGAGCTTTCTTGTAGCTATCAATTTTTGATTGTTAATTCTTTATAAGAGCTTTAACGGCTAAAGCCTTCGTTACAGAAATTATTAAATAAGAAAAACTCCATCAAAAAAACACCTAATTACGAATCACTAATCTACGAATCAACGTTCAAAATAATGATCGTTTAATCCAATCAGCACTTTTGAATTGAAAAAAAGCTCAATACATTATTGTCAACTTAATTTTATACATCCATTTATGAGAATCGAAAAATATGGTATTACCTTACACCGTCTGACAGCTTCCGATTTAGAATTGGTACGTCATTGGCGAAATCATCCCAAAATTCGTCAATTTATGATTTATCAAGAGCATATTACAAAAGAGATGCAGCAACAATGGTTTAAGAAAATTAATAATAAATTTAATTTCTTTTTTGTTATTGAAATAAAAGGAAAAAAAATTGGTTTGATTGATGCTAAAAACATCAATTATGAAAAAAAATGTGGAGAGTCGGGCATGTTTTTATGGGATGAACAGTTTCAAGGCACCCATTTTACGCCCTGTATTTCTATGTGTATTTCCGACTTTGGCTTGCTTTTATTGCAAATAGAAACGGTCTACATTAAAGTAAATAGAAACAATCCTAAAGCCATTCAATATTATAAAGATTATGGACATGTATTGTATGAAGACGATTTAAGTAAGACTTATCAGCTATATACACTAAGTCAAAAAGATTATACAAAAACATCGGATAAACTTAAACATACCCTTCAAAAAATGTTCCCTGCTCCTCCTCAAATTGTTCTTGAAGCCCATGATGCTGGTACAGATTATGCTCAATTGGTAAGCTCACAATATAAAGCACAACTTCCTGATATTCAGTCATTATTCACACTAATTGATGAATCTAAGGACAATAACACCTAAGTTCAAATATGCCTTCACAAGCGACTTGTAATGGTTCTTTGAGTTCAATGATAACTTTTAGAGTATAGTTGGCTATTTTTCCCTTTTTTTCAAATTCTAACAAAGTCACACGCCCTCGAACCCAACTATCCACAGGCACTACATTCCGAAATCGTATCTGCTCCATCCCATAAGTAATACCTAAAGTAGCACCTTTAATTTGATAGGTTTCATAGCAAAATTTAGTTACTAAAGACAAAATCAAAAAGCCATGTGCAATGGTTGTTTGGTAAAGCGATTCTTTGGCTGCTTTTGTGGGGTCTGTATGAATCCATTGCTCGTCTTCGGTGGCTTTGGCAAAACTATTGATCCGCTCTTGGGTAATGTGTATCCACTCACTAATCCCTAGTTCTTTTCCCACATAATCTTGCATCTCTGATAATGTTTCAAAAAAAGTGCTATAGGCTTGTGTTATTTCTTCTTTGTTTTTTTTATTCATTTTTTATAAGAGCTTGTCTTGATTTTGTGTAGAAACTGTTAAAAAGGCTGCCTATACTAAACACAGGTTAATTTCAAAATATTATAACGAACTCTTTTTGCCCTTAGCCTCGTTTCAAAGCCTCGCTTTAGTTTATAGCTATGTTTTGCGCCTTGATAAAAACAAAAATAACAACGTTCTAATAGCTAAAACTCACCTGTGTTTAGTATAATGGAGATGCTACTACAGAAGTATATTTTTAATCGTATAATGTAAAAAACGCTAAAATAAACTATATTGCAGCAATTAAGGGTTAAGCACTAATTAATTGAGCACAATTTTGTTCTAAAGTATTAACTTTCATTGTTTTAATCAAACAAGGAGTCCCGTTTAATTATTGTGTAGTACTTATTAAACAAATCTACCATCATTTTAGTAATATGTTTTTTGTATGGGAACAAGAAAAAAAACAAAAAAAGAAGGTTCAAAAAAACAAGCAAAACTAAAAGTAAATACCATTCCTAAGTATCTGTTTGAGTGTATTATATTCGCTTTTTGCTTTTTGATTTATGCCAATACTTTACAACATGATTATGGCTTTGATGATGAATATGTCACCCATAAGCACCCTTATGTAAGCCAAGGTTTAAAAGGGATTCCAGACATATTAACCAACCAATATATGCAAAATGATAACTTTGAAAGAACAGGGGGCTATCGTCCTATTACCATGCTCACTTTCGCCTTAGAACACCAATTCTTTGGAGCAAATCCTCAAATTAGTCACCTGATCAATGTCATTTTATATGGTTTAGCTTGCCTTATTTTGTTTTTTATACTCAAAAGCATATTTGCCCAATATTCTCCCCTATTTTCTCTCCTAATCACCTTATTATTTGCCGCCTACCCTTTACATACCGAAGTGGTCGCCAGTTTAAAAAATAGAGAAGAATTACTGGTTTTTATAAGTGGTATGGCAGCTACATGGTTCTTTCTACAATATTATTTACACAAATCTAATAACAAAAATCATTTGATAATAGGCGTTCTCTGCTTTATTATCGCGTTATTTTGTAAATTAAATGCCATCGTCTTTGCTTTTACCATCCCACTCACATTGTACTATTTTGCCAATTTAAGCTTAAAAAAAAGCATGATGTGGATGGCTTTTTTAGGTAGTTTTATGTTATTAGTCGCTTTCGCCATCTTTATTACTGCTGATGAGCCTATAAGTACCAAAATTTATTACATTGAAAATCCCCTTAGTGAAGAAAAAAGTATATTCAATTATTTAGCTACTGTTTTTTATATATTGGGCTATTATTTAAAAATGCTTATCCTCCCCTACCCTATGATGGCTTACTATGGTATTGGTAAAATAAATGTTGTTGGTTGGGATAACATATGGGTTTGGGGATCGCTTTTATTGCATCTTGCTCTAGGGGTGTACTGTTTTTTATTTTTTCAAAAAAAACAACTATTTACCTTTCTTGGTCTATATTATTTGGCTAATATTTCCCTTTACAGCAGTTTGTTTACGCCCGTACCCGGTATTGTTGCTGATCGTTTTTTATTTATCCCTGCCCTAGTGTTATGCATCAGCTTAGTCTACTTGTTATGTAAACTGTTTAAAGCTAATCTTAGCAATACCGCTACTTTGTGGACACCTCCTCAGCTTAAAGTAATTGGACTTGTTGCCCTACTCTTAATGGTATATAGCTACCTTACCATAGACCGCAACAAAGATTGGAAAGATACTTATACCTTACTTTCTAAAGATATTCAATATTGGGATAATGCCGCAGTAGGGCAATATTTATATGCCAATATTTTGATGCTTCAAGCGCAAAATACCAACTCAGAAGTGGAAAAGAAAAAATTTGCTCAACAAGCCATTCTACATTACGACAAAACCCTAGCTTTATTTACTGGTAATGTCGAAGCTATGCGAAACATTGGACATATTTATTGTAAATATTTTGATAATCCCGAAAAAGGCTTGCCCTATCTCAACTTAGCCCTCAAGATTGATTCTCTTAATTTTAATACCAATTACAAAATGGCGAGCTGCTATAGAAACAGCAAGCAAATAGCTAAGGCTCTACCACATTTTGAAATTTATTTAAAGAAAAGAAAGGAAGATATTGAAACTAGAACCAAGTTGGTTGGCGATTATTGCGGAACTGGAAATATAGCTAAAGCGGAGGAACATGCCAACACCATTCAACAGCTAAAGCCAGAAACCCTAGAAAGTTATATGGCGCAAGGCACTTTGCATCTTTGTAAGTCAGATACAATAACAGCTAATCAGTATTTTGAAAAGGCTGTGCAGTTGAACCCACAGGGACTAAAAAATTTGGCGAGAATGGTTGCTGGCTTTTATCAAAAACAGGGCAATATAGAAAAGGCACAGTACTATTGGCAACTATCAAAGTAGTTTGCCCGAATAATTTGTGTGTAGGCTGGGCACAAAAAAGCCCAATCCCAAGAAAAATTGTAACGCCTAACTACAGTTTTTAAATTTGGGATTGG
Organism: Bacteroidota bacterium; assembly: GCA_020631155.1. Classification (GTDB taxonomy): domain Bacteria; phylum Bacteroidota; class Bacteroidia; order Chitinophagales; family UBA2359; genus JAHDHV01. The sequence continues at coordinate 36,272 of JAHDHV010000008.1, forward strand.
ACATCACCAACAAAAATTAAAACGTCAAATTGTTAACCACTGTAAAAATAAACCCTTTTTTTCAAATAAAATGAGTACACTTTTTGCCGTTTGTCAAACAGTTTATTGTTTTTTCATTGGATTGAGTATTTACTCAAAAAGCACAAAAAGCCTTTTTTTATAGTTTTAAAAAATTTTTTTTCTTTAATGTAATAAAAAATATAAGCTATTTTGCTAAAAATTGTAAAAAGTAGGCTGCTTGCAATTAGCACATCAATAAAAAATAATATGTAATATTGTTAATCATAATTAAAACAAAAAAAAATAGTTAGCTGTTTAAAAACAGTTTTTTCCATTTAAACACAGAAATCGTCACAGTACTGTCATTTTACCTTTTCCATAGCTTTTCACACAGAAAATCGCCCAATAACACATACTTTGTTAAACAAAGATTAATTTAGCTGCTAAAGGACACATTTTTCAAGCCCAAAAACGAAATCAAGACAAGCTCTTGCTTATTTTATTACTTATTCATCATTCTTTGTTACTTTTGCACTGCCTTAAATAGTCAAAACAGTTGTGAGAATTATAGCGTTTTACCCAAAAGCAATTGTTGCTTGTAGACTTGTATTCGTTAAGTAACTAAATAAAATGAATGGAGATTTAGTTTGGTATGTTTTATTTTCTTCCTAACACTTTGTTTCTAAAATTGCTATTTGGCTATTTAGCTTTTAGAAATTAGCGATTAGAGATCAGAAATTGGAAATTAATTTTTGAGCTTTCTTGTAGCTATAGGTTTTTGATTGTTAATTCTTTATAAGAACTTATTCAAAAAGAAACTAAAAAGCCTAACAACGAATCACTGATCTACCAATCACGAATCTACGAACTGTTAGGTAGTAAAACACTGTATTTGAAACATACCTTTAGTTTTTTGTAAAAATGGATAGCAAAAACAGTTATCTGTAATCTTAAATCTCTAATCTTATATCTAACTACTAAACTAATCAACTTGTAATTAATTAATTTGTAAATAGTGAAAAAAATCTTAGATACCTTTTTAGGAGGATTCAAAAACCTATGGAAGTTCATACTTGGAGCCCTACTACTCGTTTTTCTCGCCTATTTTTTCATCGGAAATGACCGTTCTAAATGGAATGAGAACAATGTGAGGTATGAACAAGAAGCAACTAAAACCGCCAATAAAGTAGATGAGCTTGCTAGAAGTTCTAACTTTCTTAGGAAAATTTTGGATCGAATCAAGCGCATTTTTTCCAGAGAGAAGGTTAGCTCTAATCGCATAGAAACTCGCCCTGAATATGACCCCTATGAAGAAGATGAACCTATTGATCCATATGAAGATTATGACGAGGATGAGGAACTGGAAACGGTTATAGATACCATCACAGAAGCTGATGCAGAAACAGGCGATAAATACTTAGTACAACTGGCTTTGACTGCTAGGCAGCCTAGCCTAAACCGATACAAACAATTTGAAGAATATGCTGACTTGTATACTAAAGTCACTCCTAGCGGTATGTACCAAGTGGTGCTTGGCGATTTTAACGAGGCCGAAGATGCTGAAGTATTATTGGAATATGTGAAAGGGCAAGGTTTTAGAGATGCACATATTATTGTAGAATCACCTGAGTCGGATTATAGACGCACCTACGGGGAATCTCCAGTCACTTTCAATGACCCCGAACCTGAACCCGAACCAGAGCCTGAACCCGAACCGACTACTACTCGCACTCAACGCCAAGCTCAACGCACCTATCAACCTGCTACTTATAGCGGAAGTGGTAGTGCACAAGAGTATGTGGTACGTTTGGGGGTATTTAGAAAAACGCCTTCTCGAAAAAAACTGAATCGCCTGTCTAGTCTAGGAAATATTAGTGAACATATTCGCTATGATGGCTTAACAAAGGTATTGCTTGGCCCTTACTACAGCCGAGACGAGGCAGCACGCGCCTTAAATTACGCCAAACAACGCGGTTTTAGGGATGCTTTTGTGAGTAATATGGCTCGCGAAAATGCCAATACCAACGGTCAACAGTATGCTACCCCTGCTACTTATAATACAAAAGCAACAAGCAGCAAACGCCGCCGTTCTACCGATAAAGGCATTACAGAATACATGATTCAACTAGGAGCTGCTAAAAAACCAAACCTGAAACCATTTAAGCGTTTTAGTACACTAGGTAATATTTATACAGAAGATGATCCAAACAAACGCATTAAACGCATTATGTTGGGTCCCTTCTACACGCGCACCGATGTAGATCGTGCTTTGGCTTCTTTAAAAAATAAAGGGCATAATACCGTTTTGGTGAAAAAATATACCGCAGCGCAAAGCAATCGCTTGTTTCAGGATTACCGCAAACTTGTTTTTGAGATATTGTAAAGAGACGGGAGATAGGAGACTTGAGCTGTGAGATAAGATTGTTCAAATAATTTAGAGCTTGGAGCTAAATTGGCTTTTTGCCCTTTAATCCAAAAAAGCATTTATTTTTTTTTATAAAATTGATTAACAAACTCAAAAAGAAATCAATCAGTAAAAAACGTCCAAAAACGAATCACGAATCCACGAACTGTCAAAGTAAACACAAACTGTTAGGTGGAAAAACTCGGTATTTGAAACATACCCAAAAAAACTTCCCGTCTATATAAACAAAAAATAAGAAAGATTAGTTGTTGTTCATTTTTCCTCTTTTTCATAAACATAAAATACAGGCGGACTAGCTACATTAGTACTCCAATTCGACCAATATTTAGGGGTAATTTGCTGTTTTAAATGCCAGTTTTGTTCTACATATTGTCGAATGGGTTCCCAATTACCTTTTGAACGGCCATTCACAAAATGTTGATTTAGAATAGAGGCTGGCAATCGCCTTTGCCAAAACCAAAAGTCGCTGAAAATGGCATATTTCACCTCACTTTCCTGTAGTTCAGTAACAGACGCAGGGGCAGTCGTCTGGACTTTGGGGATATGCATACCGATATAACAGGCAAGACTTTTCGCTCCATCTATTTGATTATCAGCTACATATTGCTTTAACAAACTGTAAGTGTCAGGCTTTTTGGTGAGGTTGATGTTGTAATTAATTGTGTGGTAAAATGGTCGTATACCAATCAGTAGAATGATGGAAGTGATGGCTAATATATTTGCTTTTTGATTTATTTTTTTCTTAAAAAAGAGATAAATATCCTGCAAAAAATCACTAGCTAGTAATACTAAAAAAGGACTCATTGGAATCACCCATCGGTGTACAACTCCCTTGCTAACAGATAGATACAAGTAAAACAAAAGCAAAAATAAAATGGGTGCTGTGTAAATGTCTTTTTTTCGCCAAATCGCTTGTAAAATACCTAAACAAGCAACAATAAAAATGCCCCAATCCACTCCAAAAATAGGGTCTCCATAAAATAAGCTAACAAAAGAGCCTTTGACAATATAAGGGTAACTTTCTACATGTGTTTGAATAACAGCCCACCACTCAAAAAAATGGATGAAATAAGGTAGATTTAATAAAATAAAGGGTAAGAAAAAAAAGATTATTAATATTTTTACAAAGTACAAAAACCTGTGAAAATCAAATTGTTGTCGAAGATAAGGAATGAATGTACTGAACGCTAAGGTAATGCCTAATACCATGCCTACATTGATTTTGGTAGAGGCAGTTAACGCAACCAAAACGGTGCTAATTTTGAGGTATTTGACAACTTTATAGCCACTGACCTGAAATTTTAGCCAATAAAAAATACTACTTACCAAACAAAAAGTAGACAAAGATTCTGCCACAGCATAATGGGCGGTTTCTATGTGTTTGAAAGTACAACAACATAATGCTAATAAAATGATTGTGAAGGACTTAGGTGCTTTTATTAGCTTGGAAATGCGATACAATAAATAGACTGATAAAATACTGGGTAAGCTTGCAATAAAAAAGCGCGTAAAAATTAACGCTATTGGAATGGGATAATTGATTTGTGTTATTTTTTCTACCAAAAAACCTACTGCAACAGGCAAGATGCTCATATATTTTCCTACTAAACCATATACCCACAACTCCTCCATATATGGCTCATTGGTAAGGCCTAGTGCATTTGTAAAAAATTTAATCATATTTAAGCCACCGCCAAAATTTTCTGCTTCATCAAAAGCCCAACGCGGATACCAAACACCATAAACTCGCAATAGTGCCGCCAATGAAAATAAGACAAGAATGACGACCTTTTTATATTGTTGTTGTTGTTTCACCTGTTTTCTTTTAGCTATAAAATCAACAACACAAGATAGCTGATTTTCCGTAAACAAAATCGTGGAGAGACGCAAAATTTTGCGTTTCTACCGAATCCGCAAATCAAATTCCGTTGTTGTTTGATTGTTAACCGCATCGGCAACGATGAAACGGGAACGGTATACACCACTTTCTTTGGGTGCTGGAAAGGTAATTGCTATCGTTTTTTCTTGCGCTCCTATAAAATCGGAAACAGGTACTTGGTAAACAGTGCTGTCTTTTTCAAGATGAAATAATTTAAGAATGGCTTTTCCTAGTAACACATCATCTGTGCCAGTTACTATATATACAACGTTGGGTGTGAGAATGGTAATAGGCTCTCCCATAGGCAAGGGCGCGATAAAATCTATGGTTGGAGCTGTTTGGTCGGTGGCATTTTGAATTTGCATTTCAAAGCTTGCTTCCTCTGAACGATTATTGGAAAGGTCCATGCAGTAGGTTGTAAAATAATATTTGCCTGCCACCGCATGAGCAGGAACTGAACCTAACTTAATATCTGCCACAGTAGATTGCCCCGACAAACTTTTGTTAATTAATGTATCCCAAACGCCTTCCTCAAAAAACTGAAACTCAAAATTGGGCTCAACTTTAATGATAAACTCCCCTAAATGCTTATTATCAGAAAAAGAAGCAAGATAAAAGAGCGAATCGCCTGTTTGTAAATTCATATCTCCTAGCGGAAGTTTTAGCGACATATAGGGCGGAGTAGTATCTCCCCCATTTGAACAGGCAACAAAACAGCCCCCAAAACAGGCAATCAGTATTAGAAAATAGCGTCTGTACATTGTTCAATCCTTTTATTTAGATAAGTAGATTTAAGACATCCTATCTACTTAATCAAAAAATACTGCAAAATTAAAGCCAGATGATGTAGGTAGTAGCTTTTTGGATTTTTAGATATTTAGCTTTTTGGATTTTTGGCTGTTTGAAATGAGAGACTAAAGATCAGAAACTGAAAGAAAAGATTAATATACCATTGTCAAGTGTCAAGTTAAAATTCGTAATTCGTAATTAATTTTTATTTCTTTTTTGATAAACATTTTCAAGTGCCTAACGTTATTATCTTCTTCATAAATTTAAGAAAAAAATTATCAAATTTAAATATACAAATATTATGTTATCTAAAAATATTCAAAAGGCTCTAAATGAGCAGATAGCAATGGAAGGTGCTGCTTCACAGAAATACTTGGCAATGGCTTGTTGGTGCGATGATGCTGCCCTTAGTGGTTGTGCCGAATTTTTGTATGCACATTCCGAAGAGGAGCGAATGCATATGCTTAAATTAGTACGCTATATGAGTGAATCGGGCGCGAAACCCATCACACCAGCTATTGCCCAACCTCAGTTAGTGTATAACAACATATTGGACTTGTTTGAAACAGCTTATCAAAATGAACTGAAGGTGTCTAGGGCTATTAACGATTTAGTGGAGCTATGCGTTCAGGAGAAAGACAAACAAACAGAAAATTTCTTGCAATGGTATGTCACCGAGCAGCATGAAGAAGAAACGCTTTATCGAGGTTTGATAGACCGTATTAAGTTGATTGGTACAGAGGGGCGCGGTTTGTATTTTATTGATAAAGAGGTAGAAGCAATTTGGCAAGAAAAGGAAAAAGCCGAAGCAGACACCGCCGCATAAAGAAGCAAAGTTTTACTTCTCTAAGCCAAATACCAAAAAGGTTGACTGTTATATTATCCATAATAGTCAACCTTTTTTTATGTTTAGTGTCCTAAGTAGTTAGTCAATGTTAAAATGACGGGTTGATGTTGAGTGATTTTTGTTCCCTAGCAAGGCGCAAAACGTAGACATAGCCAAAGCTACGGCGAGGATTTGTAACACAGCTAGGGAGCAAAAAACGCCAAAAGTAATCGTCAATTTTATCTTGACTGACTACTAAGTACTACACAATAATTAAACAGGACTCTTTGTTTGATTAAAACAATGAAAGTCAATACTTTAGAACAAAATTGTGCACAATTAATTAGTGCTTGGCACTTAACAAGGAGCACTATTTCCTTTTTTGTCTCAAAAAAGGAAATTTTTTAGCTTTTTTTTTACACAAGTTATTATTGTATTAATATCATATATGACTTTAAATGCCATTATTTTTTTATTTAAAAGTAATCAAGCTTAACAAACACATAGCATTTAAGCAAAAAAAATAAACTCCTAACAATCAATAATTTAAACATGAAAATCTTGCAAAACACCTATTTTTCAGTCAAATAGTATCTATTGTTAAATGAAGTATTTTAAATGTACAATGTTTTGAATTTAATAAAAATAATAACATTTTAATAAAATCTTATTTATAACTGTATCCAATTTGAAAGCTAGGCTTATTTTTTGTCATAACAAAAACACAAGAACGTCAAGCAACTATCATTTATTTTTATTATTTTTACAGAGAAAGTGTTCTTAAGTACTTTGTTAGCCTTCTAATAGCAAAGCAGCTAACATTGTTCTTACTGCCCATTTCAAGAGCTTGTTTTGACTTCATACTTGGTTTAGAAAGTGCGCGTCTTTTGCTTTCAAATTTTGCCTTTTTATTGGTACACATACGCCTGAAAAGTGCTTTATTTGACGATAAAATCCATTATTTTCGGCTTCAAAAATGCAATTCAAAACAAATTCTGAAGAAACATCTACTACCCCATCACCTTGCCTTTTATTAACTACTGATAAAAACATAAGATTTAAACATCTTAGTAAGCTGTTTATTAACAAACACTTATGCCAAATATATTGCTAAATCTTTAGAACTACTTACTAGGCTCAAAAATAAGTACCCAAAGGTATTTAGTTTGATTTTTATGTGGGATTAACTATGCCACTAATCATTCATATTCAATGATTATAAACAGCCTTGCCTCCACATCGCCCCCTAACTTCTTTGGCATTAATGCTATTTTACTATCTATAATTATTGTACAATGAGACCATTACACTATCTAAAAGCGATTATTATATTATTGATAGGTTGCTTATTGCTTTCGTCAAATGTGTTTGGCAAAGGCATTTTATTTGCACAAGGCAATTGGATACAAATACAACAACAGGCACGAAAACAACAAAAACCCATTTTTGTAGAGGTTTATGTGGATGGATGTAAGCTGTGTAAAAAAATGGAGCAAGAGGTGTTTACCACAAAGGAGGTAAGCAATTATTACAATGATCATTTTGTCAATTATAAAATAAATATTAATACAAGGGAAGGTAAAAATTTTAAGCAAACTTATCAAGTTAACGAAACTCCTAATCTACTCTACTTTGATGCGACAGGCACTTTGCTTTATCGCGATGCAGGCAACCGAAATCCTAATGAGCTAATCGAAATCGGGCGTACCGCCAAACGAAAAGTAGTGATCACCTTAGAAAGCATGTTGCGACAATATCAAAATGGCTTCCGAAAGGCGAACTTTTTATACGACTTTGCTTATATGCTCAAAAAAAATAAACAAGCACATCAACAGGTTGTAAAGGAGTATTTGGAAAAGAAAAAAATTAAAAAGAGCAGTAAAAAAACGGAAAAAGACCTTACTTTCATTTATGACTTCGCTACACATAGCAAAAGCCCTGCTTTTAAATTGCTATTAAACACCAAAGAAGAATTTGAAAAAAAATATGGTATAGAGCACATCAACAGCAAAATTAGGCAAGTATTTATTCAGGATGCCAGCGTTATTGCAGCTAATCATCAGGAGAAAATGTTTAAGCAGTTGTATAAAATGGCCAAAAAGGTAGACTTTCCCGATCAGGCTTCTTTTTTGCTAAAATTAAAATCTATTTATTATACAACCGCCGAGCAAAAACAGCGCAAAAAAGAGGTAGAACATACAGCTTTGGAAAACAATAAACAGGCTTTATTACTCTATCAAAAAGCACAAAAACTCATTCATAATTCTAACAAAAAGCGAGATTTACAGCAAGCTAAACAATTATTACAAGAGTCTATCACGCTGTCTAATCAGTATGCAAATCACGAAACCTATGTTTACTTATTGTATCGTTTAGGAGAGCGTTCAGAAATGATAAAAATAGCTCAAAAAGCTTTAGAAATCGCTGAAAACCAATCCCTTGATGCACTTGCCCTGAAACGTTTTTTACAAAAAATAAACGTACAAATTCCCCCCACTAAACCTGCCTCTAGCCAATTTATCAACTATCAGGGGGGAGCAGTAAAGTTGTAGTTTTAGCAATTCTAATAACAAGCAATTGAAATTATAGCGTGTGTCAAAAAAAGAGAGATTTCATATAACAACCCACATTTCGCTGTTATTTTGCTATGTTAAACTAAATAAAAAAGTGTATA
>JAHDHV010000261.1 GCA_020631155.1 Bacteroidota bacterium
TTAACTCACTATTAATAATTTATGACCAAGCCAATAGTTGTTTAAGTTTGTCTAGTTTTTATAGTTGTAAAAAGGCACAGCATTTTCAGTCTTAAATCTCATGTCTTATAGCTTATATCTACATTAATAAAACATTCAAATAATATAAATACCAATACCATGACAACATCCAGAATCAACTTACGTAAGCAAAGCAAGGTAGACACTCAATTGCTAGATAGACTAGAGGAATTGGAAAATTTTGTAGGCAATACACCTTTATATCCGATTCAGCGAGCCTATCAGAAAAAAGGGGTAAAAATCTACGCTAAATTAGAATGGCAACAATTAGGCAGTAGCGTTAAAGCGCGCCCAGCTTTCAATATTTTCAAAGAAGCGGTAGCCACAGGCTTGATTACCAGAGACCAACACTTACTAGATGCTACTAGCGGAAATACAGGCATTGCTTATGCTTCAATTGGTGCAGCTTTGGGCGTTCCCGTAACGCTTTGCGTACCCGAAAATGCTTCCAAAGAGCGCAAACTCATCCTTGAGTCTTTAGGGGTAGAGATGGTTTATACCTCCCGTTTTGACTCAACAGACGGCGCACAAGACCGAGCAAAGGAGCTAAAAGCGCAATATCCCAACAAATATTATTACGCCGATCAGTATGCAAATGACCACAACTGGAAGGCACACTACTACAATACCGCCCCCGAAATTTTTCGACAAACAGCAGGGCAAATCACCCATTTCATTACTGGATTAGGTACTACAGGCACCTTTACAGGAACAAGTCGTCGCCTACACAAATTAAACCCCAATATCCGTTGTATTTCCATGCAACCCGATATTGCGATGCACGGTTTGGAAGGCTGGAAGCATTTGCCAACAGCAAAAGTCCCTAAAATCTACGATGCTACCGTTGCTGATGAAAATTGGAAAGTAGGCACCGAAGAAGCTTATCAATGGATAAAAACCTTTGCCCAAAAAGAAGGCATGTTGTTAAGTCCATCTTCGGCAGCAAATTTGGCAGGCGCAGTACGTCTAGCAGAGCAGATTGACGAAGGCGTAATTGTAACGATTTTCCCTGACAGTGCAGATAAGTATAGCGAAGTATTAAAATTTGTTTTTGGGTAAAATAGATACAAGATTTAAGATTTTTTAACCGTTACCAAAAAACTAAAAGCAATTTTATCATTAAGAAATAGACTGAAATATTTTTTAAATGATATTCCAAAATAAGTCTTATGTCTTAAATCTTATGTCTTGAAATCTAAAAAAAAAAGAGATGCAGCAATTAGTGATTCATAAAGAAGCGGAAAAAGTAATGTTAGCGGATGCGGTAGACACCTTTCCCAATGAATGTTGTGGTTTTTTCTACGGAAAAGAAACAGCAGATGGAGCGCGACAAATTACAGAGGCACAGATAGTTGTGAATAGCAAAGAAGGCGACCAAAGACGGCGGTTTGAAATTTCTCCTCTGGATTATATGAAGGCAGAGCGTTATGCATTGTCCAATGATTTGACCCTTTTAGGAGTTTATCATTCGCACCCGAATCATCCCGCAGTACCGTCTGTTCACGATTTGGCAAAAGCCTTACCCTATTTTTCCTACATCATCATTTCGGTGATGGATGGTGAAATTAATGTCCTTCGCTCTTGGCGATTGAATGAAGAAAAAGGGGAATTTGAAGAAGAAAATGTAAAAGTATTGGTGTAAGTACTTAGACATGAGATGTGAGATAGGATATAAGTCATTTATTATCAATGCCTTATGATAAATTCAATAGTTATTTAATTTTGTCTAGCTACTTAATTTGTATCAATACTGTTTTTAAATACTTTGGTATATTTTGAATGTTTTATGATAAGAGTGATGCCGTTCTTTTTTTATAGAAAGGCGGTGTCACTTCTTTCTCATAAACCTAAAAATCCAAAAAGCTAAAAATCTAAAAATCTAAAAATCTAAAAATCTAAAAATCTAAAAATTTAAACCATTTAACCAAAAAATATCATGGCAAAAATTATTATTCCTACACCATTAAGAAAATTCACCAACGGCGAAGCAGCCTTTGAATCAAATGGTGGAACAGTAAAAGAAGTAGTCGCTGATTTAGTGGCTAGTAGTGCTGGTTTAGGCGAGCAAATTTTAGATGGAAGCGGCAATTTGCGTTCCTTCATCAAAGTATACGTAGGCGATGAAGACATCAGCGCATTAGACGGCGAAGCAACAAGCGTAGACGCAAATGCCGTAATCAGTATTGTACCTGCCATCGCAGGTGGGTAGAGACACAATATTTTGTGTCTCAACATATTAATTTTCATCATAAAATATTCAAACAAAAAATATCATGTCAACAAATAACGGAACACCATTAAGTAAAGAAGAAATAGCCCGGTATAGTCGGCACATCATCATCCCTGAATTTAACATCGAAGGGCAGCGCAAATTAAAAAATGCCAAAGTGTTAGTCATCGGTTCAGGAGGATTAGGTAGCCCTTTGTTACTGTATTTAACAGCAGCAGGCGTAGGTACCATTGGCATCGTTGATTTTGATGTTGTGGATGATAGCAATTTGCAACGCCAAGTATTGTTTACCGTCCCCGATGTAGGACGACCAAAAGTAGAAGCTGCCAAAGAACGTTTACAAGCCTTGAATCCATTTATCAACATCATCACTTACAATACGCAGTTGAACTCTGAAAATGCTCTTGAAATTTTCAAAGATTACGATGTAATAGCAGACGGAACAGACAATTTTCCTACTCGCTATTTAGTGAATGATGCATCTGTATTATTGGGCAAGCCAAATGTTTATGCTTCCATTTTTCGATTTGAGGGGCAGGTATCCGTATTCAACTATACCAATAAAGACGGCGAAGTAGGTCCCAATTACCGCGACCTATTTCCAGAGCCACCACCAGCCGAATTAGTACCCAACTGTGCAGAAGGCGGCGTAATCGGCGTATTACCCGGCATGATCGGAACAATGCAGGCAAACGAGGTCATCAAAGTGATAACAGGGGTAGGCGAACCACTAGCAGGACGACTATTTTTATTGGATGCAGCTACTTTTGAAACCCGAATTTTGAAGGTGCGCCGCAACAAAAATAACCCATTAAATGGGGAAAATCCAACACAAACGGGTTTGATAGATTACGTACAGTTTTGTGATGTAAAACTACCCGGTGCAGTAGCCGAATCGGAGAAAAAAGAAGTCAAAGAGGTGACGGTACACGAATTGAAATCGCTGCAAGAGGAGGGAGCCAACTTCCAATTAATTGACGTGCGCGAAACCTATGAGTACGATATTGTCAACCTTGCAGGCGAATTGATTCCCTTAAAAACGGTGACGGATGCCGCAGAGCGTATTGCCAAAGATAAACAGGTCATCATTCACTGCCGAAGCGGAAAACGTAGCGCAGATGCCATTCGCCAACTTGAAGCACTGTTTGGCTACGATAATTTATACAACCTCAAAGGCGGTGTATTAGCCTATGCCAAAGAAATTGACACCTCACTGCCTACTTATTAGACTTGAGATAGGAGACTTGAGATGTGAGATTTTTTAATTTTTTAATAAATATTCAATAAATAATAAGTCATAGTAAAGTGTGTTTTTTCATTTTTAATAAATGAACTGTTTTCATAAGTAAAGTAATGCGGAAATAATCAATTGAACCATAAAGCCAAAATGATTTTGAATTGTACTAGGCGAAAAACATAGGCATAGTGGAGCTCTGTCGAGGCTTTTCAACGAAGTACAAGACAAAATGATAAAGGCGACTGGTTTAACTTATTATTATAGAATTACTAAGTTGATTTTTTTTAGTTTTTGAGTGAAAGATATTTTCTTAGTTAGTAATAAGACGTAAGATATAAGATTCAAGATTTTAGGTAGTTAGGCATTGCCAAAGTCTTGTAGTGAATTTAACTATCATCAATTTCGTCTATTACTGAATGATAACCAATAATGGGAGAGGTTTTTCCTGTTGTTGGTTATTTTTTTGTGATAAAAAACAAAAAAAAAGCCCATCCAATTTTAAATTGAATGAGCTTTTTTAATTTTTAAATTATATTTATGTAAAAATAATGTAGGTAAAGATAATTCACGAATTATCTCACCCCATGAATCCCCTACGCCAAATCCTCTTCCTCAACCCTTAACCCTTCCCTCAACTTTTCCAAACTTTCCAAAGTCGTATAATAATTTAAATGATCGCAGGCAACTGTGTATACTTCGGCTCTAGGCTTGCGGTTTGCGTTGATGGCTTCCATGCTTTTGGTGCTGATGGCAATATCGTTGTCCTCAGCAAATAGGAAATCAATCAGAACGTAAGGCAATTGGTCTAAGCCCATTTTGTGGAAAATGCGACCGACTAAAGCCCTTGTTTTTTCGTCCGAATCTTTGATTAAGGAGGTGTTTCCTTTGTAAATAATGTATGGAATTTCGGGGTCTACGCTGCTGTCGTTGAGCATTTTTAAGAAGTCGGAATTTTTGGCTAAATCCTCTGTTACTTTATCTTCCAAGACTTTTTGTACGTTTTTTCCGACTTTTTTCGCCACTCTTTTACCTAACCAACCCCCTAAACCTTTTACCGTTCCTAAAATGGCTAATAGCGTAGGAAATGCCCAGCCTACCAGCGTTAAACCGTTCATTGCCAGTGTCGTAGCAAATACCATCCAATCTTTGACAGCCGGCCAAGGCGCACCACCATTCGGTACCCCTGACAAAATCAAACGACTGACCAATTCATTACCGCCTTGCTGCTCAATCATCCAGCGTGCCACAAGACCGCCTGTAGAATGGGCAATGAGGTCTACTTGTTTGCTGTGTCCTGCACTCAATCCTATTTTGGCTAAATGTGATTTTAATTGTCGGGCAGAGTCGCGCATTTCGGTATTGTAACTGTCGTAATCAAAGGCGAGAATGAGATCGTAATTATCCTTTAAAATAGCGTGTAAATGCTGATTCGTTTCCGTATTTTTAGGCATCAACATCGTTTCGGTATCACCGATAAAACCATGCACAACTAGCGCGATTCGCTCCGCATTATCCAGCACATTGGCAATTTCTAAATGACTATTGTTGTATGTTAAAGTCCTTTTTCCATTATCTTCTTCAAGGGTCACCATTGCCAAGCGTGTACTTTCTTTGTCGCGCCTTAGGGTTTTGCTGACTACTTTTTGAAATAAAATTTTGATGGTGCTGCCAACAGAACGTTCCGTTACTGCGCCGCTTGTGGTACCGCTAGAGGGCAAATATTCAATATCAATTTGGGTAGTTCCGTCTGCGGTAGCTTGGGAAATGCCTAATGGAAAAAAGAGTTCACCATCGGAAGCAATGGGGATAATGACTTCATTTTCCGCCAATTCTATCGGTAACTGAATACTTAACGGGGTTTCGGGAGTGATGGCTTCAGAATTAGCTAAGTCTTTGATTTCCAGAATATTGAGATTTGGGGCAGTACTTCTGGTTTGAATCAAAGATAGGGTTTCGGTATCATTATTTGCATCATTAAAAAAGCTCGGCAACAACATTCGCTCGCTATTTTGTACGGGCTGTTCGGCACTGCGTGTTGCCCGTTCCGTTCTTGCTGTCGCGCTGCTATCAATGCTTGCCTGTTCTATGCTTGACAGTTGGAAAGTTGCTTGCAAAGTATCGGGAACAGTAACTTCGATGCCTGCCTCTTTCAACAATTGATCCGTCACATCTGCCATAGGGCGCAAGGTGCGGACGGTCAGCGTTTTTGTTGTCCAGTCCACCACAGGCGCATCTTCATCCAATTCAATAAATGCTCTGGTATTGACTTGTCTCAACAATTGATTTAAGCTGTTTTTTCCCCCTCGCTTTATTTCTCTATTGCCGCGCAAAGTTTCCGCCTGTGCCAATGCTTTTTGCTCCAATAAAGTAGCGTCAAATTCTTCTTCACTAACAATTAATTTCAAAAAATCATTGACTTGAGAAACCCCTAAATTGACATCGTTTTTATTAATTGTAGTACGCAACACTTTTCCATCATTAGCAAATATTTCAGCTTTAGGCTCTAGGTATTCCATCGTCATATAACGAGTATCAATATCAAATTTTTGCGTCATGTTTAGCAATGCATAATACAACGGTTTATCGCTATTATTGATGACTTTTACCTTAAAAGCAGTGACCCAAACATCGTGTTTTTTATTATGAGTAGCTGGAAGGTGAATCACCCCATCATTGACCGCTAATTCATTGCCTTTTTCATCCAAAACGACCAATTCCACGCCTTTAAGGTCTGTTGTTGCATTGGCTAAATTTAGGGTTTGATGCCAACGAGCAATGTGTTCCAATTGCTGTACCAATTTTTCAGCTGTTGCAGCTTCAAAACCATCTAATTGTTTGGCAATAGGGAGTTCATCATTCAAGCGAGTAATGCGGAAACGATTTTTATCTTCGTGGGTATAAGCCACAACGCGATAATCTTTATCGTCATCACATTCTGTTACTTCTTCAACATACAAGGAAGGATTAGCATTTGGTGTAGATGTTGCTACGGCTTGTCGAAGTAACACAAGAGCGTTTTGTTGTGCTTCATCATTGGGCAATTCGGCTTCTAAAAATACCTTAACTCGTGGAACAGGCGAGCAATCAACAGTTGCTTTAAAAACGGTTGTTTTATCTGTAAGGTCTTGATTATCAAAAGAAATAGTACTCATGTGAGGAGAAACACTTTTGGCTTTGGCTTCGTGTATGGATGAGGGATTTTTATCTAAATCCGCCTCTTTTGCATATAAACTAAGTATGGTAGGTTCTTCATTTTCAGGCGCGGAAATACCGTGAATACTACCTGCATCCAATACCCAATCATTTTCTTTTTTGGAAAAATTAACAGAATAATAGGGTTTTTGCTGACTAGCACCACCTAAAAATATATGTTGTACATCTTGCGTTTCTACTGCATCTAATTGTGGGTTCTGATCGTTGACTTTATTTCGGACAAATGCGCCTGCTTGTTTGATGATGTCGCGGTAAGAAATCGTGCCACCGCCATTAATGAGGCTTTGCAATAGGCTATAGGTAAACGCGCCTCGCTGCCGACCGTCCAAGCGTAATTCCTTCGCCGTTTGATTGCTTCGACAGCCCGATAATAGGATATGCCGACCTGCTTCGATGTTGAGTTTTTCGCCTTTTTTTAGAGCCTTGCCACCGTATTTTTCTTGGAAAAAAATATAGTCATTTACAGCACGCAAAGCCCGTTGATTGGCTGGAGTGTAACGGCTTGTTACCTCCTCAATATCCCTTGTTGCCGTTCCAGAATGACAGCAATCAAATACAATGGTAATATGTGGTTTTTTTTCCGCCACTTTTTGAATCAACCATTTTATTTCTTTATCTGCTAATGGATTGTGTAAGCCTTTTTGGGGAATAAGACTATCCACACAAACCAGTACCTCATTTTTTCGATCAGGTTCTACATCCCAAAAAATTTCAGGTGCGCGTTCCTGCGAACCATGACCGCTATAATGCACAAAAACGGCATCATTTTCGGTAGCTTGTGTAAGGTGATTTAAGAATGCATCGACAATATTTTCTTTTGTAGCATCCTCATTCCACAGCTTTTTGAGGTGTAAGTTTTCTGCCTCAATACTTTGTGTCAAATAATTTTCAACATCCTTACTATCATTGACACAGCCGCCAAGTGGGTAAATGGGGTATTTGTCAATGGCAATGAGCAGGGCATATACGTTTTTAGGGTTCATATATATATTGAATTACGAATTACGAATTAGAAATTACGAATTGTGATGTAAGGGTAAATTTTAAAAAAAGTGCTTATTTGATTGATTAATGTCTAAAGGGGATGTTTCATTTTCTTCCTAACACTTTGCCTGACTACATGCATGTGGTCAGGTTGCTATTTAGATATTTAGACTTTTGGCTATTTAGCTGTTAGAAATTAACTGTTAGATATTAGATATTGGCTTTTTTGTTGATTATTGGCTTTTTATGCGTGATATAATATTATTGTTTGATTGCGAATCAACGAATCACGAATCTACGACCTGTTAAAGTAGGTGCAAACTGCTTGGTTGAAAAACATAGCATTTGAAACATACCGATAAAATCTGGACGTATACATGTAGCTAAACAAAATATTTAAAAACGAATCACTGATCTACTAATCACTAATCCACGAACTGTTAAATAATGACAAACTGTTTGGTGGAAAAGTACAGTATTTGAAACATACCCGAATTAGAAATTACGAATTGTGATTTTAAGTTAAACTTAAAAAATATGCTTATCTGATTGTTAAGTAACTAGACAAAATTAAACAACTATTGGATTTGTCATAAATTATTAATAGTGAGTTAATTACCTCACATCTCATGTCTTAAATCTTATGTCTAAGTACTTAATTTCTAAATGCCAGATAACCAAAATTAGTTATATGTATATAAAACTGATAGTATATTTACGTTTAAACAAACAAAATATTGTCTTAGATAGTTTCTGAAATGTTGGTAATTTAGGGGGAGTATATTTTTGGACTTTAAGGTTTGGAATTTGAATTGCTGTTATGTTTTTTATCTGAAAGGGAATGTTAATTTTTTGAGTGTACAGGAAAGAGGAGATTTTATATAATAACTATTTATCTTAGCCTTCAAAAGTGCCCCTTTCCCTACGTTTTTTTCTTTTTTACTTGATAAAATAGTAAGGACGTAATGC
>JAHDHV010000262.1:0-1529 GCA_020631155.1 Bacteroidota bacterium
ATAGCCAAATAGCAATTTTAGAAACAAAGTGTTAGGATAAAAATGAAACATACCTCACTAAAAATCAAAAAAACATCATTTTTTTTATGAATTATCAACAAATTACACAACTTAAATCAATAAGTGTAGGGTTATTGTTATTCCTATTATTTAGCAGTCAATTAAGTATGGCACAGTCTACTCGTGAGGTACTGAATAAAATGGTGACTGCCATTGATAATGCCCAAACACTGGAGTATAGTTTCAAGAAAAAAGAGCGTTTAAAGGATGGTAACTGGAGTACTGCGGAGCTTAAAGCTAAGTTAAGTACCTCTCCGTTAAAGATTCGCATGGATTTGATTAAACCTAAAAGAGCTCGTTCCTTAACCTATGTTGAAGGCGAAAATAATAATAAAGTTATTGTTGATCCAGGGCGTTTAATTCCTAATTTTAAGGTATCTCCTACCAGCAATATTCTTATAAAAGACCAGCATCGCAACATCAAAGACAGCGGTTTTGACCTAATTAAGAACTTGGTTAGTGCTGGTATCAAGCGTGCTGATGCACAAAATGGATTTGATGAGTTATTTAAAATTACAGGTTCTAAAACCTATGATGCCCAAGATTGTCATGTGGTACAAATTACTGATCCAACTTTTTCTTTTAAAAGCTATACAGTTAAAAAAGGAGAGAATTTAATAAAAATCGCCCAAAAAAATAAAGTTTCTGAGTATATGATTTTAGAAAAAAATAAAGGTGTTGATGATTATTTTGATGTAAAAGCAGGTCAAGAAATCCAAATTCCTACCTCATTTGCCCCAAAAATCACCTTTTATGTATCTAAAACAACTCATTTACCCCTATTTACAAAAATCGAAGATAATAAAGGCTTATTTGAGCAGTATGAATTTTTTGATGTAAAAGTGAATCCTGAATTGACTTGGAATTAGGTTTTAGACAGGAGATATGAGACTGTAACAAATTTCACTATCATTCATTTTCTCACAAAGAAGGTATCACAAAAATAATTTTCCTTTTTCACTTGAATCATCTCAAAATCTCCAATAAAAGCTTTTCAACTAAAAATAAATAAAACAATTATACAATCATCAAATACACTCAATTCTTCCCCTACCTTTTTTAATCTATAAAAACATCATTTTTTTTATGAATCATCAACAAATTACTCGACTAACATCAATAAGCGTAGCAACATTACTACTTTTATTGTTTACAAGTCAACTAAGCATGGCGCAGTCTACTCGCGAAGTACTGAATAAAATGCTAACCGCAATTGACAATGCCAAAACGCTTCAATATGACTTTAAACAAAAAGAACGCCTGAAAGGTGGCGAGTGGAATATTCAGGAAGTAAAAACAAAGCTAAACGTCTCTCCCTTAAAGGTTTATATTGAATTAATTAAACCTAAAAAAGCTCGCTCCCTGACCTATATTGAAGGGGAAAACAGCAATAAAGTGGTTGTTGATCCGGGGCGTTTGATTCCTAATGTAAAGTTCTCTCCTACCAGTAATATGCTGATAAAAGGCCA
>JAHDHV010000262.1:1629-8687 GCA_020631155.1 Bacteroidota bacterium
GTTTGATTCCTAATGTAAAGTTCTCTCCTACCAGTAATATGCTGATAAAAGGCCAGCATCGCACCGTTAAAGACAGCGGCTTTGGTTTAATTAAAACTTTGGTTCAGGATGGAATTAAACGTGCTGATTCGGAAGGCGAATTTGACGAAGTATTTAAAATTACTGGCTCAAAAACCTATGATGGGCAAGATTGCCATGTCGTGCAAATTACTGATCCAACTTTTTCTTTTAAAAGTTATACCGTAAAAAAAGGAGAAGATTTATTAAAAATCGGTAAGAGAAATAAAATCTCCAGTTATATGATTATGGAAAAAAATAAGGGTATTGATGACTTTTTTGATGTAAAAGCTGGTCAAAAAATCCAAATTCCTACCTCATTCGCTCCTAAAATCACTTTTTACGTGTCTAAGAAAACCCATCTACCTCTATTTACTAAAATAGAAGACGATAAAGGATTATTTGAGCAATATGAATTTTTTAATGTGAAAATTAACCCTAAATTGACTTGGAAATAGATTTTATTGTAGAGACGCAAGATTTTTATTTAGCACAGACGCAAGATTTTGCGTCTCTACATTCCAACCAATTCAACAATTTTAAAACGCTCTACCTACACCAATTAGAAATCGTGGTGAAAAACTGTTTTCTGCGTCTATATCCTCACTAAACCACATCGGTACATCTAGGCGTAGGGTAAAGGGTTGTACATTATCCAACACCCAGAATTTTTTAATTGTCCATGTAAATCCTACGCCTGCATCGGCATAGAGTTTGGATAAATTTAAGGACTTGTCGGCACCGCTAAAATTTAATGTGCCTGCATCAGCAAATAGGTAAGCATCCATATCGAATTTTGAGGATTTTACTTTAATTAATCTGTCAAAACCTAGTTCTATATTAAGCCCTAGCCCTCCTGTTCCTAAAAATACGTCCTCATTGTTACTGTTCCAAAAGCCAGCAAAGCCTCTGACATTTAGGCCGCCGCCATGATGTAATTCTGTGGTTCGGGCATCGCTGTAGTATTGCCAACTGTCTTCGTCTATGATGCGAGCGCGTGTAAATTTATTGTCCACCATTTTTTCGGGATTCGCTCCTGCCAAATACAAAGCCGATTCGCTAGGCACATTGCTCCCTGCGCCATATTGTATAAATAGTCGGGTGCGAAGATCGAATTTTCCCAAAGTATTGTGATTGATGCTTTCTAAGTTTAAGGCAGAAAAATCGTAGTCGCTAAATAAGGCTTGTGAGCGTAAACCTACTTTGATTTGCCCTCGTCCTTTTTTGTATCGGTAGTTGTGTTGATAGCCTAAATTTAGGGTGTTATTCCATTTATTTTCTTGCCATAAATTTTCATAAATTAAGTATTCTTTATCGTGTAGATACATGGATTTGAAGCCAATTGTCCATTTATCTTTATTTTTAGTTGTTTTTTGTAGAACTGTGGAAAAGCCCGCCAAACCATCTAAATAACGCGCTTTTAGTTGTAATTCAGTAGTCGCTTCTGGCTTAAAAATAGGCGTATTGTAACTGCCATTAAAGGATAAAACATTTCTCCATTTATAATCTTTATCGAAAAAAGCAGCCGTATTGAGCCATGCCGTAGCCGAAAAACGGTCGTGTACATCCATATAATTGCCATTAAAATGCCAGCCCAATTTTACCCGATCAATAGCATTGTACCAAATATCAGGTCGCCAATGTAAGCGGTAATGGGTGCGACTTTCCAGCACATCTATCTTAGAATCAAAGCCACTTTTTACATTGCCTTTCCAGCGATTATTGGTCATATCCATATCCGCTAAACGATTACTGGGATCAATAATCACGTTTTTGATGCCGCTTGGCACCGTAATTTTTGCCGTATAATTAGGCCGCAATTTTCCCCAACCATACCATTTGGGCAAGGCTTTTGCGCCATTTTTTTTCACAAACCAAGTATTAGGAATATAATAATTAGTTGTATCTTCATTGTTGCTAATCACTTGTATATCCAAAGGCATTTGCATTTCCCCTTTTCTCACAAAAGAAATAGAATATTCATTTTTATTATCCGTTTTTTGCACTTTTTTTACTGCATAATCAATTTTTTTAGTGGTATTGAGCCACTGATCAAAAAACCATTCCAAGTCAACGCCTGTTCCCTCTGCAAAAGACTGTCGCATATCTTCGGGGTAAGGATGACAAAATTTCCACTGATTAAAATAGTATTGCAAACCTTTTAAAAATAATTCCTGCCCCAATACATATTCCAAATTATACAACATAGTTGCTGCTTTAAAATAGGCATGAGAATAGCCGCCGCCATGTCTAAGTGCGCCATTAAAATCATCGGAATGTGTGTTGAGCACCGCATCTTTGCCCTTCATTGCATCGGCTATATAACCGTAATAAACTTGCAAATCGCGCTGCGTCATCGGCTCCTCAAATTTTTTGGTATACCAATGTGTTGATGGCGGAATTGGGTAATTGAGGCCATCAATTCGCTCGACTGCCCAAGCGGTGAGAAACTGCGTAAAGCCCTCATCCATAAAAGCGCGATGTGTTTCGTTGGTACCAACCATACCAAAAAACCAATTATGTCCGATTTCATGTGCCAAAAGGCTGCGATAACTAGGGTCATAACCGCCGTCTAGCGTCAACATCGGATACTCCATTCCATCGGCAGCATCGGCCACAATGATTTTGTGATAGCCATATTTACCTACATCACGAGAATAAAGTGCGATGCAAGCGGCCGCATATTTAGCAGCATTCTGCCAATGTCCTGCATGTTGCTCTTGTGCCAGTGCTACACATTTTATACCTTTCCATGTAAAAATTCCAATTCTATAATGAGGATCGGCGGTAAAGGCAAAGTCGTGCACATTTTCCGCATAGAATTTCCAAGTTTTGCGTTTTGTCGGGTCTCTTTCAATGATGATAGAGGGTTTATCTTCCCAAGATTTATCGGCAAAATTGCGAATGTCTAGTTTTTTAGCCAATGAATCAGGCAGTACTTCCTCCCGATTGAGCAAATAACCTGTTGCGTCTACCACAAAATCATTGGCAAAGGTGAGGTCTACCTCAAAAGTACCAAAATCGCCGTAAAATTCGTGTCCCAAATGCTGATCGGTATGCCAACCAAATTTTCTGTCATAGACACAAATTCTAGGATACCAATGCACACCATTGTAATGTTTTTTATCAAAAGTTTTGTAATATTTCATTCGGCGGCGGACACTGCCTTTGTCAAAATAGGTTTTAAAGGTAAAATCAAATTGCATAGAATCATTAGGTGAGAGCGCAAAAGGCAAAGTTATTTTTAAAATGGTATTGTCTAAAACAGTAGCTACTTCGTAACTTTTTCCTGCTTTGCGAACTTTTAACTTTTCAATGACAGTGCCTAAGCCTTTTTGCTCGTACTCTCCATAGCGAGGCGTTTTGTTATTGTTGATGTGTAAGTTATGGTAATATGATTCAGGCTGAAAAGCATTTTGATACAAATGAAAATAAACTTCTGTTAATGTATCAGGCGAATTATTCCAATAGCTCAACTCCTCAGTTGCTTCAATAATATCTGTTTGTTCATTAATATTAGCTTTAATTCGATAGTACACATCTTGTTGCCAATACCCATCATAAGGCTTTTTATTTTTCCAATAGTAAGGATTTGCTCTTGATTGAAAACTATTGGGCGGTCTTAAAGGGTTGTAAGACAATGGTTTATCAGATTTTTCTATAGGAGAAATCTGCTCTGCTACTTCTTGCGCTAGACCCAAATTCACAGCATGAATTAGGCAAACAAAAACAATAAATAGAAGCTTTATCAAATTTTTCATAATGAATGTACTATATTTGGAGGCAAGTTATTGATAAACAAGCAAAGACAAAAAGGTTTACAGCATAAAATTGTTGTGGATTGTTAGTCTTTAGCGGCTGTAGTGTTTTCAACTTAAGAGTTATTAGGTTTTAAAGTTTTGTGTAATTCAAATATTGGTGTTAATACTATTTAAATAAATGATGTTTAGTTCATTAAGTATTTACGCTCTTTTTTAAATAAATATTTTCTCACAGAGAAGCCACTAAACATTTAAAAAATACATACTTAACTAATTATCAATCTCAAAAACATTTAATAACAATTCAACTCCTAATATTTGATTTCTTATAACTAAATAGTCAACAGCCTAAACAATCTATCTCTATTGAGTGTTTTATAAACATTTGTTCATCAACAGTATATTTGTCTATCAATTAACATCACCTCCTTATTTTTCCAAAAAAACTAATGCTCTAAATTGCTAAAGATTGTTTAACAATGTTTAGTAAGTTATTTTACCTAAAGCGATTCCCTAGCTATTACTCTTACATACTACAACTTTTATACAAATTGAGTAAAGAAACATTATATCTTATATAATTCACTCATTATCATTTATTTGTACAAAGTGTACATATAAAATCATTTTGTTTCATTACTTGATAATTTGACAGAAAGTAACTTTTCTATGTGAAGAGGTTATATCCTCTCTAAAAACATAGTTTTAAATTATTTATTTTTTAGTCTATTACCTACATTACTAAATGGATGTTTAAGTTATGAACTTACCACATGATCTGTTGAAAGGTGCTACAGACATTGCCTACGATTTGCTGAAACAACGACAGCAAGACCAACATGGTATTTACTGGCTTTCTTCTCCTGTTTCTAATGGGGAAATTGCAGAAAATATTTGCTCAGGGAATGCAGGTATTACTTTGTTTTTCATAGAGTTATATAAACAAACAGAAGAAGAACTGTATTGGGATGTTGCTGAACAATCAATGGCGTGGTTGCTATGGTATTGCGAGCAAAATACAACCGATAATTACAGTTTTTTTACTGGCAGAATGGGTATTGTGTATGCACTCAATCAGTTGTATGAACTTACAGAGGAAGAAACTTACCTATACAAAGCTTTAGCCATAGCGCAAAAAAGTACTCAATTTCTACAGACGACTACGGCAAATGATACTCTTAGCAGCGGCACTGCTGGCACTTTGCTTGCTTTGTTACACCTTCACCAAACTACACACGAAGAAAGTTTATTACCCATCATTGATCAGTTTATTGGACATTTGATTGCTCATGCACAAATTGGTCCGATGGGGTTATATTGGAATAAATCACATGACAATATTCGCGGTTTATGCGGTTTAGCACAAGGGGCAGCAGGCATTGGTTTTGTTTTCTTAGAATTAGGGTTTTATTTTCAGAATGAAGCCTTTTATTGGATAGCAGAACAGGCATTTGCCTATGAAAATTATTTTTACAATAATACGCTCAATAATTATCCAGATTTTAGTAAAAAAATTAAAGATTCTAAAACCTACCAACTCCATAAGGAGAAATATTTAGCAGGTGATTGGGACTTTTTTACAGAATCAAAAGACAGCAATAATTGGAGTCATGGAGCGGCAGGTATCGGTCTTTCACGTCTACGTGCTTATGAATTGTTGTATAATCCTCAATACTTGAAAGATGTGCAAAATTGCCTTGATAAAACCATAGAAACAGACCTTAACAACTTGTCTAAAAAAGAGCAAATACCTTTTAGTTTATGTAGCAGTGCAGGAGGCAATACAGACTTATTCATTGAAGCTTATCGAGTGTTAAAGAATGAAAAACACTTAAATATAGCTCATAAAATAGCTACTCAAATCTTTGACAATCAAATAGAAATACCTAAAAAAGAAAGCTTATTAATGGGTAAAGCTGGAATGGGTTATTTTTATCTACGTTTGCACAATCCATTAATTACCTCTTCTATTTTAGCTCCTAAATTAAGTGTTGAAGCTCCACTTGTTACGGACGCTAATCACTACCCCAATATTTCTATTTTGCAACCAGAATTAGAGCGTACTGTTATCCAAAAAAGCTTTCCCTTAACCTTTGATTTGCTGGCCAATGTTGAGCCTGATAATTTGATTAATTTTTTGATAGAAGAACACCAACAGCCTACCCATTCTTTCATTCAATTGATTGAGCAAATTACTCCAGAGGCACCTTTAACAACTCAAGCACGCATTAAAGATATTTTTCAAATTGAAAATACTAAGCTACAAGTTGCACAAAATATTCGCAGCAACGCGCTCTTACATATTCAAGAAGTAGTACATTCAGAGCAAGTAAAAGACTTATTAAACAGAAAAAATGGCAGCAGTTTTTTACAGCAATTCTTGAAACTTGCCGATGATGTCACCATTCTCAATGCTCAATGGGATTGGCAAGCGACTCGAAAAGTTGCGGATAACCTACAAATTGCTGCTAAAGACCATCCAATTTTATTTAAACCAATGGCGGCAAATTTGGTAGAAATGCCGCTCAATGCCTTTAACTACAGCATATTAGATGCCTTCCGTAATGCTAATACAACACAAAATGCATTAAAGAAAATACAATCTTATTTCTCTAACAAAGCCCTTGATAACACTACGCAACATGCATCAAAAAGCGATGAAATTTATCAAAATGCCATCGAACAAATTAAGCATTTTTTGGAATTGGGAATTTTGGTGATTGTTTAGTTTTTGGTTGTGGGTTTTTGGTTGTGGGTTTTTGGTTGTGAATTTTTGGTTGTGGGTTTTTGGTTGTGGGTTTTTGGTTGTGAATTTTTGGTTGTGAATTTTTGGTTGTGGGTTTTTGGTTGTGAATTTTTGGTTGTGAAGCTAAAAAGCCAAATAGCTAAAAAGCCAAATAGCTAAAAAGCCAAATAGCTAAAAAGCCAAATAGCTAATTTCTCACAAATCTTTGATAATCAATACCCTTTCATCATAAGAGAGGGTGGTAAAAATGCCTAGTCCGCCATTGATATTGGAAATCAGGCGAGAGGGGCGTGACAATGGGCTTTCACTAGCATTTTCCGCATCATTGGCAGATTCTAAAAATTTATAATAATCTTGATTGATATGATATAAACGTATCGCAACGGTATCGTCTAAACGATAGTTGAAACCCATACCTACGGGAATCCGTTGCCCTGAAAATGTTTTATCTGTAAACTCCCAAGTATAAGTCGAATCTGTATCAAAAGTATTGA
>JAHDHV010000263.1 GCA_020631155.1 Bacteroidota bacterium
ACGAACTTATTATCAAAAAGCAAAGGCTGGGCGTATTGATACCTCTGGTGAAGGATATATAGATCAAATTTTGGAATGGGAGCAACAAAATTCCGACAAATTTAATCAATTAATCAAAATATTAAATGATTTGAAATTGATAAATACCTTGGAAACCAATCTACTGCAAGGCGGTCGTTTTGAGTTGCGAATCCAAACAGAAAAAGATGCTGTTCCCATGTCTTTAACAGATGTAGGCTTTGGCATCAATCAATTTTTGCCAATTATTGTCGGGGATTTACAGCTTTCTAATGGTTCAACTTTGATGATTGAGCAGCCTGAAATACATTTGCATCCAAGTATACAAGCAACTTTTGGGGACTATCTTACTCGGCAAATACTTGATAACAACAAGCATTATTTGATTGAAACACATAGTGAATATTTGCTCAATCGCTTGCGCTTAAATATTGTAAAGGGGGAACTTACTCCTGATGATGTAGCGGTTTATTATTTTGAAAATACGCCTCCAAATGGTACGAAAACACATAAAATTGAATTTGGAAAAGATGGGCAAATTCGCAACGCTCCTGCTACATTTTTTGATACTTATATGGTAGATGTGATGGACATTGCACTGTATATTTAATTTTTAAAAAAAAAGCCCATACAAACTACCATGAAAAAAGATATTTTTATTGATAATAATATTGCTAAAGATTTTGCAAGCCCCCCTGATGAAGAATATAAACAATTAATTCGCTGGCTACTTGAATATGATGAGGAGCAAGAAGAAAATAATGCTTATTTGGTTGTTTCTAATGGATTAATTCAAGAGTATATGCGTTCTGCAAGGGCAGCTCGTTCAGCGACAAGTATCACAGCCATTGTTGCTAAACTTACAAGAGAAGGTCGTTTACAAAAAATTACCAATCAGCAAATCAAAGCATTTCAACAAAAACATTTTACCAAAAAAGTGCAAAAAAAGCTCATTTGTAATTGTGAGGATCGAAATTTAATGCCTGTTGTTTTTTTGTCTGAAAGAAAATATGTATTAACTATTGATGTTAAATTCGCAAATGACTTAATCAATTTCCCTAAATTTGGTAAATTAGTAGTTGTTGCTGATCATCCCGGAAAACTGGACTATACTAAAGACATAATCACTGACGAAAACGAAGAACTTTAAATTCATTATCAAAAACCCATCAATCAACCCCAAATGAAAAATCTATATTGCCATTTTTTTCTAGCTTTTTTATGTTGTGCAATGTTGCTATTTAGCAGTTGTCAGCAAGACCCACCAAATCGAAAACGAGCGACTAAGGGGAGTCTAAAACCCAATGCTCCTACGCTAACCAGAAATAATAATTTAGCTGCTAATGCGTCTTTTAGTCGGGAAATGCCTTCAGTCGTGCAAGTTCCTGTGAAGTTGGCAATGGCAGATATGAACCGTCAAATTAATGCAGAATTGCCAAATGGCACGTTGATTCATGCCGATAAGACCTTTAAAAAACAAAGTGGTATTTCTTATAAATTAAAACTGTGGAAAGCTGATAATATACAATTGCAAGCAAAAAATAACTATATATATGCTAAACTACCTGTGAAAGTTAAGGTTAATGCCAAGCATGGATTGAGTTTTTTAGGTAGTAAACCTATTGAAACGGAGGCTACTTTGGAAATCAATGCTAGAAGTCAAATATCGGTTAATTCGGATTGGAAATTGTTGAGCAAAACGGAACTGCTGAAACACCGATGGTTGAGTAATCCGGAGGTGAAAATTGCAGGCTTTGGTTTGGATGTTAAAGCAATGGCTGATGTGGCGATTCAAAATATTGTGCCACGCATGATGCCACAGGTAGACCAAGCCATTCGCGAGAAGGTAGACCTGAAAAAGCCAATGCAAAAAGCGTGGAAAGCCCTACAAGAGCCTTATCAAATAGCTAATGACCCCAATATTTGGTTACATATGCAGCCTGAAACGGTCAGCCTCGCTACTTTGCGCGCCGAAAACGACTCCTTACAGCTAACAGTCGGCTTGAATATGAAAAGCAAAACCCTGTTTGAACGCCCTTCTATGTCAACTTTAGCCGCCAATTTACAGCCTTTACCTGCCTTAAAACGCAAAAAAACACTCAACAATACTTTTGCAGTTAATTTAGCAGTAGATTTACCTTATGAAAAAGCTACTGAACTGGCTATCAAGAAGTTAGTGGGTTATGAGCATGAATTTATGGACGGCAGATATGCGGTAGAAGTTGCCGATATTGAGTTGTATCCGAGTGGGGAGTTGTTGGTGGCAAAAGTAGCGATTGATGGCTCGGTAGATGGTACCGTTTATTTGACAGGAAAGCCTATCTACGACCCCAAACAGCAATTATTGTATATTGATACTTTTGATTTTGATATAGAAACGCAAAATATGCTGTTTAAGGCGGCGAGTTGGTTGGCACATAAAAGTTTTATCGAAAGTATTCGCTCCAAATTGCGCTTCCCTATTCAAGAACAATTATCCAACGCGCAATCGGATTTAGAAACAGCATTAGCACAGAAAAAAATCGGTGACTATGCTTTGTTAAATGTTGATTTTCAAGAAGTTGTTCCTAAAAATGTAGCCCTAACTGCTAGTGGTTTAAAAGCGATTGTATTGGCTAAAGGCAAGGCAAATGTTGTATTGACAGCCAATGAAACGGCTTCTATTTTTGGCAAAAAAACGCTACGATTGCCTAAGCGAAAAAGTGGTATTAGGGGAAGTATTAGAAATAATTGAGGATTTTTTATTTTAATAAAATTAATGTGATTTATTTTTATCCTAGTGCTTTGTTCCTAAATTGCTATTTAGATATTTAGCCTTTTGGCTATTTAGCTTCCAAAAATGAATAAATAATTTTCATTTTTAAATATCTATAAATTTTTGATTATAAAATATTTACAAAGCATCGTATCAATCAAGGAGCCAAAAAAGAATTTATTTTTTTTTATTAAAAAATAGAAACCTTGTAACTTTTTAACCTTCCAAACTCTAATGTGTTTAAACATTTACTCAATTCGCCTCCACTTTTGCACATCGCCAAATTCTTCCCCTTTTACCAATCCTTCCACATGCAACATATCATTGGAAACCATTTTAATATGGATGCCATCATAACGTGTCCATTGTATTTCCCCTTGATTATTTACCGCTTTTGTTAGGTCTTGTCCCTCAAATTCACCCTCTCCTTGTTGTACAATGTCTTTCCATTTCAAGTCATTGACAATAAAGCCTAAATCCAACAATAAACCTGTTGAGTGATTTACATACGCTCGATAGTTTGGAGGATCAGAGTTTTCTATTTTTTCGATTTTTAAGATAGACCCTTCTGCGGGATCACCAAAGCGTTCCCATTTACCCACTAATAAGTCTTGATCTTTTGAACAGGCACCTAGTCCAAGTACTAATACTAGACAAAATAAAAGTAGTCTGTTTTTCATAGCATTTGTTTTTTAGTTGTGAGGTGTAAGCTACTTAGACATGAGATAGGAGATATGAGACATAAGATAATTAATATGACCAATTCAACTTTGTCTAGTTGCTTTATAAAAACTATGGGCTTATTCAGTATAATTTCTTTAGTAATTATTAATCAAGAAATATGCCATACCTTGCTTATTTTCGCGAGCGTTTGAGTAAATCAGGCAACTGTTTAAGGGCTGCAATTTCTTTCATTTTGCTACGTGCATCGCCAACAGGAGACCCAAAATAGGTGCGATTGCCTTCTAATGACTTGGGAACGCCTGATTGTGCCAGTACCACCGCATTTTCGCCTATGGTCAAACTTTTAGACACACCGACTTGCCCCCACAAAATCACATTATCCTTAATGTGTGCTTTGCCTGCTACGCCAACTTGTGCTGCAAACAAACAATTTTTGCCAATCACACAGCCATGCCCAATGTGTACTTGATTGTCTAATTTAGTGCCTTGCCCAATAATGGTATCGCCAGAAACGCCTTTGTCAATGGTGCAAAGTGCGCCAATTTCTACATCATCCTCAATAATTACGCGACCACAAGACAGCATTTTGTCATAGCCTTCGGGTCGGCGTTTGAAGTAAAAAGCATCCGCCCCAATGACGGTATTTGCATGAATGATTACATTATCACCGATTTGTGTATGATTATAAATGCTTACATTTGGATGAATAATACAATTATTTCCAATCTGTACCTTTTCCCCTATAACTACTCCCGTTTGAATAATGGTATTTTCTCCAATTTTTGCCGTTGGGCTGATGTTGTGCTGAATGGGTATAAAAGGGCGAAAATGGCGAACCAAAACATTGTAATCGCGAAACGGATCATCAGAAATGAGGAGGGTTTTGCCTTGCGGATTATCCACTGTTTCGCTGTTGATTAATACAACGGAAGCCGCCGAAGTCAAGCATTTATCGTAGTATTTGGGATGATCTACAAAGCTTAAATCGCCTTCCACTACTTTGTGGATTTCGTTGATACCTGTAATATTATCACTTTTGCCTGTAATAATTTTAACAGGAATTAATTTTTTTATTTCTGATAAAGGATAAGGATATGGTAATTGCATGTGGTTGTGGGTTTTGTGGTTTCGAGTTGTGGGTTTTGTGGTTTCGAGTTGTGGGTTTTGGTTTGGGTTGTGAATATTTTTTTACGTAAAAAAATTTCACAATCTAGGATGAAAAAAACTTTCGTTATGGAAAATTCTAAAAATCCAAAAGTCCAAACAGCCAAAAGGCTAAAAAGCCAAAAACTAATCTTTAATTGAATAATAGGCACTGGCTTGGGTGGTGCAGGTTAGTTCGATTTCGTTGATGTTGACATGTGGGGGACGTGTTGCGGCGTATAAAACAGTATCGGCTACATCTTCGGCAGTTAGGGGTGTGAATCCTTCGTAAACCTTGTTTGCTTTTTCCATATCTCCCTTATAGCGAACTATCGAAAACTCCGTTTCTACCGCACCTGGGTTGATGGAAGTCACCCGTATCTTATGATTGAGCAGGTCAATTCTCATACCACGCGACAATGCTTCAACGGCATGTTTGGTGGCACAATATACATGTCCTCTGGCGTAGGTTTGTTTTGCTGCAATGGAACTGATATTGATGATGTGTCCTTTTTTGTGCTGAATCATCAAAGGGGTGATAAGCCGACTGATGTACAACAAGCCTTTTACATTGGTATCTATCATAGTGTCCCAATCTTCGATTTGCCCGTCTTGAAAATAGTCGCGTCCCAATGCCAGACCTGCATTGTTGACCAAAACATCAATTTGCTGCCAGGCTGGAGCAAGCCCCTCAATTTGTTCTTGGCATTGTTTGTAGTTTTGTATATCAAAACAGAGGGGTAAAACGTTGATGGAGTAGGTAGTTTGTAAGTGGGTGGTTAATTCCGCCAATCGCTCGGCGCGCCGTCCTGTAATAATGATGTTCCAGCCGTGCTGTGCGAATAAGACGGCGGTTGCTTTGCCAATGCCTGCGGTGGCTCCTGTGATAAATACCGTTTTTTTGTTCATGTTAAAATTTGATTTGTGATTCGTAGATTTGTAGATCAGTGATTTGTGATTCGTGGATCAGTGATTAGACGACTTCTTTGCCTAGTTAATCTCTGACCTCTACTTGCTAACTCTTGACAATGGTGAATTAGGGATATATTTGATATTACTCCTAATACTTTGATGTAAAATTGCTTTTTGGCTATTTAGCGGTTAAAAATCAGAAATTGGCAATAATTAAGTGCCAAGCACTATTTAATTGTGCACAATTTTGTGCTAAAGTATTAGAAATGAGGAGTTTAGTCTTTTACTATTGTAACATTAATTTTGTCTAGGTACTTAATTATATTTTGAATTTTATTTAATTTACTGATTGCATATTTATGATGACTATGACGGCTAAAGCCTTCGTTACACAAATTATTAAAAAAGAGAATCACCATCAAAAAACACCTAATCACGAATCTACTGATCAACGTTTTTGACAATGAACATTTAGTCAAATCAATGTTTTGAATTGAAAGAAAAGATTAATATACCATTGTCAAGTAACTTCTAAAAATCTAAATTTCTAACTTCTAAATATCTAAATAGCCAAAAATGACAAAAATATTATACTATTGCCTGTTGTTAAACTGTCTATTGTGGACAGCGTGTAATAATTCTGCACCATCTAAGGCTGTGAAAAAAACGAAAACAACAGATGAGCAAACAATACCTATTACCTCAACAACTGATAAGGCTGTGGAGGCAAGTGACAACAAAGGTAAAGATATTGTGATTTCTTTTGAAGAATTAGACGCACGTTTTCAGCGTAAAAGTGATACTTTATATATCTATAATTTTTGGGCAACTTGGTGTAAGCCTTGTGTGAAGGAATTACCCTATTTTGAGAAAATTAACGAAGTATATGCCGATAAAAAAGTGAAAATGGTATTAGTGAGCTTGGATTTTGTAGAGCAGTTAGATAAAAAGGTGCTGCCATTTATTAAGGAGCGACAACTAAAATCAGAAGTATTACTGTTAGATGCTGGCGACCCAAATAGCTGGATTAACAAGGTAAGTGAAGATTGGAGTGGCTCTATCCCAGGTACTTTGATGCTTCATCCGTCTAAAGATTTTCGTCAGTTTTTTGAGCGGTCTTTTACCTATGAGGAATTGGAGGCTCTGGTAAAACCTTTGTTGGGGATTAAGTAGCTTAGTAGTCTATCAAGATAAAATTGACGGGTATTTTTGGTGTTTTTTGCTCCCTAGTTGTGTTACAAAGCCTCGCCCTAGCTATGGCTATGCCTGTGTTTTGTGCCTTACTAGGAAACAAAACCAACTCAAAACTAAGCCGACATTATTAACTTGACTGACTACTTAGGGCTTATTTTGACTTCATCCTCTGGCTTAAAAAATGCGTCTTTTGCCCCCAAATTTTGCTTTTTTATCACCAATATGTACTTGTTAAAATATTTTCAAAAGGGTGCACAAATGAAAGAAGTAGCTTTTTTGAGCGTTGATTTGCTTTGTTTAGGGGGGAAATGTGTTTAAATACTACTAAAGTCCTCGCTGAAAATAGGCTTTGTAATTCCATGATTCCCTTCGGCGACTTACTCTTTTTGCCTTTGCCAAGTATTGGTGAAAAAACCTCACATCTATAAATATAATGGAAGCTTATGAAAAAAAGTATACTTATTGTCCTATGGTTATTTTTTAATGGTATAACTACAGGTATAGCGCAAGAAAGTGAAATTGGATTTTTTGTCGGCACGGCGAGTTATCGCGGTGATTTATCCCAAAAATTGATTGATTTAAACAATACAAGCATCGGGCTTGGCGGTTTTTACCGTTTACCTGTGAATAATCTGTTTTCGGTGCGTGTTGCTATGAACTATGGTAATCTGTCGGGTGGCGATCAGGATTCGGAAGACTTGACCATTGTACGGCGCAATTTGAGTTTTCGCACTCGAATTTGGGAGGGAAGCGCGCAGTTGATGGTGCATCTTTTTGGGGGCAATGTGAGTGATAAGCCAAGTACCTTAGACCCCTATATTTTTATGGGAATTGGAGTGTTTAATTTTAATCCAGAGGCGCAGTATGAAGGAGAGTGGTATGCCTTACAACCATTGGGTACAGAAGGGCAGGGGGTAACGGCTAATAGTCCACAAAAATACCGATTGAACGAGTTGGCAGTGCCTGCTGGTATTGGTTTACGATTTCGCTCGGGAGGGGCTTGGCAAGTGGGTTTTGAAATGGCATTCCGCCTCACTTTTACCGATTATATTGACGATTTGAGTTCCACTTACCCTGATATAGCAGCACTTCGAGAAGCAAATGGGGAGTTGGCTGCCGCACTTTCTGATCGTTCAGGGGAAATTAATAATGGGGTGAATGTATTTACAGAAGGAGATATTCGAGGGAACCCTGCATATAATGATGGGTATTGGTTTATTGGATTGAATTTGGGGTATCAAATGATGAAGAAAGCGAAATATGATTGTTATAAATTTTGAGGGTTAGACGGTAGACAAGAGATATGAGATTGTGGGTCGTGGATTTTTTCCATAAAAAAAGGCATAAACCATTATTTTTCAAATAGTTTACGCCTTTTTTAATATTTTATTAATAAATTAAGTTGTTCATAATTCATAATTCGTAATTCGTAATTCGTAATTTCTAATTGATTATTGTACGATTATTTTCTCCTTAAAATTGCTATTGCCATCTATACGGAGTTCAACTAGATACATTCCTTTGGGGTAGTTCGCAAAATCAACACTTTCTGTATAGCGTCCTGCTGCCTGCAATTGTCGGTTTACAGTATGAACAATTTGCCCTGCTACATTATAGATAGATAGCTGAACATCAGAAGGTTTGACCAATTCATATTGTAGTTGACTAAAAGCTCTTGTAGGATTAGGAGCTACTGTAAAGTGTTTTACAACCGCCTCTTTTGTGCTGGTTACCTTGGCAATTTGCGAGTAATAAACCGTAGAAACGGCAGGTTGAGGAGAGTCTTGAACAACTTCGCTAGAAATTACCAATAAAGGATAAGCAAAACGCGGTGAATACCATGCATAAGTTTCGATAAAATATTGAAACTCAACAGCTGCCCCCAACAATTTATCCGTATATTCTTCAGTAATTTTTACTCTCAATACATCATCTATAGTGCCATAAGGTAGAATAAGTGAGC
>JAHDHV010000264.1 GCA_020631155.1 Bacteroidota bacterium
TTTTTAATGTGATTTGTGTTTTTTTCATTACTTCAAAGGTACAAACATTCCTAAAACCTATCGAATTGCTTGGGTTTTTAAAAGGCTCATTTTTAGAAATTGATATTTCACTAATTTTTTGCTCCCAACCTCCCCCTTTTACAATATTTTTATCCTCTACTAGCTCTGCCACATTGCCAATTATTCCATAAAGGCCATATACATTTTTTGATAGAGAATTAACCTCATTTGGCATTTCTGTTGGTATTAAAAGTTTATTCCATTTATGAATTCCGTCATCATTATTGATGTTGTAAAGGCAGTCATATTGTTTCAGTATTTTCTGATTATATTTTGACAAACTATCTGTCCCATATTTCCAATTACTGTTAATTCCTGCAATGAACTCCCACTCTTTGGTAGTTGGAATTTTATATTGTGGAACTGGAATAGCGTCCCTTTTTAAAATCCATTCATACCCCCCCCCCTAAATACCTATTAATGGTAAAATAATTGTTTAAACTTTCATTTTCAATGGGTTTTATAAGGTGTTTATTAATCAAGTATAGTTCTATAGCCCTTTCTGTTCGCCAGTTTGTATATTTTTTAGCTTGAGCTAAATTTATGCCAACTACTGGAAAACTATTGTAAGCAGGATGGCTTAAATAACAACCCATATACGGTTCTCCATAGGTTAATTCCTGTAACCAAACTAGTGTGTCTGGTAATGCCTCAATATATTCAGGGGATTCTTTTCCAAATAATCTGGCTAACCAATACAGGAAATCTCTATAATTTCTATTTGATACCTCTGTCTCGTCTGCATAGAAGTTTTCAGCTATTTTAATTGTCTTGGGGAAGGTATGGATTTCAGCTTCTTTTTCCTCAAAATAAATTTTATTTCCTATACTGCATCCGAAAATAAATAGAATTATTATAAAAAATAAGTTTTTCATTTTTCATTATTTCCTGTTTATTGACTAAATTTAGCTAAATTTAGTCAATGAATAGACGTTTTTTAGCTAAATTCAGTCAATAAAGTAGGTAGGCAAAAATTAAACAATTATTGGATTTGTTATAAAATATTGAAAGTGAATGAATTATCTCACGTCTCCTGTCTTAAATCTTATGTCTAAATACTTAAGAGCTATTTTCTAAATAAAGCCTTTTCCGCTTTATAATCAATAATCATGGCATTAAAATATTGGAAACAAGAGCCGCCAACAGCTCCTACAATGGGTTTGTCCATCCATTTTGACATCCATTCGGTGAAATTACTGTCCTTTCTTTTGGCAAACCAAACGGGACCGACTGTATGACCACCGATGACGACTTCAGGCACTTTGATAATATCCGCAGGCAAGAGACTATCGCCAGCCGCTACCACTAGCCAATTGGGGTGTTTCTGCTGCCACTTGTCGAATATACTTGCAATGATAAAACTAGAAGCGACCATTTTTTTCCCTTTAAAATGGGTTTGCGCCTCTTTGCTTAATGTCATTTTCGCGCCCGTATCCAATAATGTTTGTAGAGTATCGCCGTCTACAATTATTGGGATACGTGGAAAATGAGTTGGGTGTTGTCCTTCATCATTACGCATAAAACCGAGTTTAACGGTGTGTTCACTCGGCAATTTCGACCAGTCTAGGGTATCTAGCTGCCTTAGTTTGTGCTTAATGTAGTCGAACTCCCAAATCTTTTCATCAAACCAAGCCCCACCCAACATACCTGCATTAAAGTCATTCCCTGATTGCTCACCTCTATAGATCATTTGTGTTCCTATAACTGGGGGAATACCAAATTTTGTTAGTGTAGGAGAGAGGTCTATCGTTTCATATACATTACCATTCTCTTCAACTGAGTCAATCGGGATGTTTAGTTTTTCTACCGTACTTGGATAAACGACTTTTCCGCCGCCTGTATCGGTATAAAAAGTTAAGGTATCGCCTTCTTGTGTTACCAAATCCAGATATATCATATTGTTTACAAAACGCGCTTGCTCCACGATTTTACCAGCATTTTTTTCCTGTTTTGCTTTTTTAACTTGCTTTTCTTTGCAGGAAAAAATGCTTAAAATGAGTAATAAGATTGTTAGTTGTTTCATTTTTTTATTTTAATATGATTTTTACTTAAACGAGGAGTTGGTTTTTGTTATACTAAAAACGGGATAAAAACAAAAGTTAGTATTTTTTTTATTTGTTTTAATAAGTGTAGCCTCTGCCTATAAAAAAATTACGATTCTAAACTGTTTCTGATAAATGATTAGAGGTCTCTTATATGTTCCAATATTCCATTAATTAATTTAATCATTCTTTGAGGAGTTTCTCTGCTAGAATTATTGGTTACAATCACCATACCTGTATTGTGTTCAGGAAAAACCATGAAATAATTTTGTGTGCCAAAAGCACCACCATGAACAGAGTAATAGGTGCCTTCATCCTCATCTTTTGTGATATGCCAAAAATAGCCACTTTCAAAATTTCGACCGTTTTCGTATTCAATAATTTGGTGAGCTATTTTAACCGCTTCATTGTTTCCATCAAATTGAAATTGCATATACTTCATCAAGTCTGGAAGCGTAGATTTAAGCCCCCCTGATGCACTCCAAAGTCTATCCACTGTTTTTGGCATCAACCATCCTCTGTCATTGAATCCTTTAGCTAATCGCTTTTCCTCTTCGACGGTTAATTCCAGTTTGGTTTGCGTCATTCCTGCTTTGCTAAGTATGTATTTTTTTAAAAGTGATTCGTAACTTTCTCCATATACTTTTTCCAGAATATGAGCAATTAGTTGTGGTCCAGTATTGCCATAAGCGACTTGTTCACCAGGCGTTTTATCAAGTGTTAACTTATTTAAATCTGTTAGAAAATTTTCTTTTGTGTAGTCTTTTCCGAAGCTATCAAGCTTGTAAGGCAGGCTATCAAAAGAGGTGCTTTGCCATATTTCAGAGTCATCAGGCAGTGAACGAGGAAGTCCAGCAGAATGTGTTACCACATCTTTTATTTTGACTTTTCTATTGTTGTAAATCAGATTGTCATAAGACTCCCCTAAGTAGGTTTGAATGTCATCTTCAAGAGTGATTTTGTTATCTTTAATGGCTTGGGCAAGAAGCGTTCCTGTAAAGGTTTTGGTTGTAGAGGCAATTTCATAAAAGGTGCTGTCATTTGGCGTATTGTCTTTGCCGGGTTCCAGTTCTCCAAAATGGGAAATATAAATTTTTCCTTTTTTGTAAACGCCTATTGATAAAGCATTTATTTCGGGAATATTGATGAACGCTTTGGCATTTACATCAATGGCTTCTTGAATTGTTAATTGTTTCTTTTTGGTATTTGAACAAGAATTTAATAGCAATACCGAAAGAAGAAGAATAAATACATTTTTCATTTTTGTGGTTGAATTTGGTTGAATAATGAGTAGTTAAGTGCCAAGCACTATTTAATTGTGCACAATTTTGTTCTAAAGTATTAGAAATGCGGAGTTTAGTCTTTTCCTATTGTAACATTAATTTTGTCTAGGTACTTACTTGTTCTGAATTGAATTAATTGTTTCTGTTTTTCCTGTCTTTTATTATTTAATTGTTGAAAATACTCAATGTAGCTAAGAACTCCAAATGCTTTTGTGGTGGCTGATTGAAGGCATAAAAAAACGCCTATATTTTAGGATAATTGGCTAAAATATAGGCGGTTGAATAGGAATAGACTTCAAAAACGAATTGTTATTTTTTTACTATCGTGTGTCTCCAGTCTCAGTATCTAATCTCTCTAACTCCT
This sequence comes from Bacteroidota bacterium, assembly GCA_020631155.1. Taxonomy (GTDB): domain Bacteria; phylum Bacteroidota; class Bacteroidia; order Chitinophagales; family UBA2359; genus JAHDHV01. Next base: position 3,750 of record JAHDHV010000264.1, read on the forward strand.
ATTTTACTTGAATTGCTGCGATATAAAGTAAAATCTGCTATTGTCACATTCCCATCTAAATTGCAATCTGCATTGAGGTAATCATTTGTGCTACTTAGTTGGCTGGTAAAAACATTAAAATCGTTGACTGTTATTACGCCATCACCGTCTGTATCGCCGCTTGCCATGCCGTAGTTTCCGTCTCCTAATTCAACCAATTGGTCTGTTCCTGATTTTATATTGGCTGGTAACGTAAAATCATAGGGGGCAGTATTGTTTACTGCCAAATTCGTTGCACTCATAATGTCTAAATGATTGCGATGTCTGATGATAAAGTAGTAAGTTGTGCTTGCATTTAACATACCAAAGTTTACTCCTTCGTTTCCTGTTACATCTAATATATTGCCATCCTTGTCTACAAAAGCAGCTTTCGTTTCTATGGTGTTAAAATTTACATCTACTGCTTCTACCAATATCCAATCTACTACATTTGTGGGCAATGTGCTTGGTGCCTGATTATCATTATAATTCCACGGAGCATTGTTATAAGTTTGCACATTAGGGATTAACGTATTATTACCTAAGGCAGTAAACATCTCATTCATTCCTGTATTGTATGCTCCTTGTAGCCATATTTTAGCTTTGAAGGTAGCTCCAGTCATCCCAATGTCGGTTGCTTTCCCACCAATAATCATTGGGTGTGTCATTGCTGTTGAAGGTGTAATTACACCTCCTACCGACGTACCGAATTCATTCATCAGTTGCGTGTTACTTTTATTAAGATATTGATTAGGGGTAACTCTTTCAGGAAACAAATCCTCCTCTGGGTATAAATAAGGCGTTAACAAATCTGAAGTTGGTACGGGTACAAAATTCGCCTCCTGCTCATCAAAGTAAACCTTAGAATTATTAAATGGACCAAAATTTAATCGTATGTCATCAGGAAGTAAGAAGTAGGCAGACATTTTTACACCAGAACCATCAGGATGAAGTAGCGCAAAAGCATCGCCAGCATTATTTACTAAGTGCATTTGAGCATCTAAAACAATGTTTTTATTAGAATTTTGGAATGTTATATTTCCTTGAATGTTTACTGTTCTCCAAGGGGTAACAAGGTCAGATGGTGTTGGGTCTGCATAGTATGGAGGGTTAGCATTAATCTCTGTATTATCAACGATTCTGCCTTCCCAACCTCTTGCCCAGTTCACTTCTCTAATAAAAATGTCTGTACCAGAGTTGTCAAAAGTACCTCCGTTTACAAGGACATCTGCATTGATGGGCAGTGTAAGTGCTTGTGCTTCTCCATCCCAACCTGCAATGATGTTGTTTTCGATTGTCCAGCTTCGTGTATTATGATATTGGTCTAAGTCTAAGCCTATTGAATGTGGTTCGACCTCTAATCGTCCAGGATATGGATTTGGCATTGGTCGCCATGGAGCAAGACCTGTATCCGAGCCATAGCCATACACTTGGTTATTTTTCAAGGTAATTTGGGCACAATTTTCAAATTGCATCCCTGTTCTTCGGATGCTCCAAAGCAGCGTATTCTCAATGACTAAATTCATCGTATTCCTATAATTCGTTGGCATAATGTTGTACTCATTACTGCTTTCTTCATCAACCTCATGAAATTCTGTCATGATATAATCTCCCCTGAACCCTTGAGCGCAGGAATAGCCAATATTGTTTTTAAATGGTCTGGGAAGAATATACCATACATCAAACAACCAATTAGGATATTGGGCTACCTGATTATGAAGCTCTGCATTGAGGGTGGGATATTCTGACGGTGGTACATATAAATCTATATTGTCCTGCATTTGTGGTCGTCCTCTTAGACTTTCCCATAAGCCTTCCGTCCAATAAATGTAAGCATGCCCACTACATCCAGATACTACATTTCCTTCTAAGGTTACTCCTGTGCTGTGCAACCAAAATCCATCACCTTGATGGGCAAAATCTGATATTTGCTCTCTACCATCAGTTAAGCCTTCTGTTCTGCCTCCTTCATCTCCTACCAATCCATTATCTGGTCTGCCCAAATTCAAGGGTTCTAAAGGGTTGTATGTTCTAATAGCAATATTGTTGAGGAATGAACCGAGTTCATCCCCCGCCTCGGTACAGTAGGCAGAACCAACCACACCATAACTTACATTATTGATGAAATCTACATTGGAAGAATGATTGGTATAACCCCAGCCTGGATCATTATTAACAGCACAACCCTCAACTAATGCCTTATTGGAATCTGTATCTAAAGACCGATGAAAGTGAATGGAATACCTGCCACGAGGATTTTTACCCTCGCCAGCAGGATAGGGGAGAGTAGTGCTAAATCTATCCTCCTCATCTTCTGGCACTGACCAATCATCCAATTCAATAGTTTTGTCCGTCCGACCTAAATTTTGGGTTTCAACGTACTTTAATTCTACGTTAGAACTATGCATAAACATAAGATGCCCTCTTGGTTTGCCATAGCCATTTGTACCATCCAGTGCAGAAACACTAATGTTTTCCGAAGCAATAACGATGTTTCTTGTGTTGTTTGAAACGTGGACATCTACCATATCCGCTAATTGCGTTGGTGGCTGATGGTTTTTTGAAAGCGAATTTGACAGGCTTACTGTATTGCCTGAAATACTGCTAATCGTTACGATTTCATCACTCATATAGTCGTTGACATCCGTACCCGCTACGGCTAATTTATCACCGACTCGCCAACCTGTTGGTGTCATGTCGAGTGATAATTGAGAGGCACCAATGGACGGATGCACAGCTAATGTTGTCCAACTGGTTTTATCTGCACCATGCATTCTTACGGGCCCCATTAGAACAGCTCCAGGGGCGAAACGATTAATATCCTCTGTCTCAGTTGTACCTCCTCGCCAAGCAAACACCAAGTTGGCGGTGACATTGGGAGCTATTTTATTGGTATTTGTCCCAATTTCTAAAGTTCCCATCATCGAACTGAATAAATACTCTGTTCGCAACTCAGTATTTACATTTGTGGCATATTGTAGTTTTCCCCCATTTGCAATTCGAACAGATTTGAATTCTTCCGCTATCATTCCATCTACCGTTACTGTGACACCACTGGGGATAAGTACACGGTCATCATTAGAGGGTAATGTGCCGCCCCAAGTAGCCGAGGAACTCCAATCACCTGAGGAAGTAGCAGTAATGGTTGCCGTTCCAGCCACTTGCATGGGTGTTTGGGCAAATCCATAGTTCATACAAAGATGGATACTCAATAAGATTAAAAAGTTTTGTAATGATTTAGATGCCATTTCTTTATTAATAATTTACTTATGCGAAAATTAAAAAATATCACTTAATATAGATTTTGTTTAGGTGCTTTAGCTAACTTGACAATGGTATATTAAGGATATACTTAATATTACTCCTAATACTTTAATTTTAAAATTGCTTTTTAGCTATTTAGACTTTTAGATATTTAGCTGTTAGAAATCAAAAACTGAGAACAATTTATTAAATGGTAATTCTTATTTATTTTATTGATTATTAGCTTTTTACAAGAGCTATAACAGCTAAAATATTCGTCACACAAATAATCCTAAAAAGGAAATAACTATAAGAAAAAACGCCTAATCACGAATCACTAATCTACGAATCAACGTTTTCAACAATACTCATTTAGTTAAATCAATGCTTTTAAATTGAAAGAAAAGTCTAATGTACCATTGTCAAGCTAACTTTTAAAAACACATCTATAAGGCTATTGTATGTGTTTTCAAATCTCTTTTTAAATTTGCATGTATTGAAATCTCAAAGGTAATTAATTGATTTATTTTTTTTCAAATAAATATGTGTAGGGCTTATTATGTTGTCTAGTTTCATTGCTTTAGTATGGCAATTAAAAAGCAACTATACTCACCTGTGTTGAGTATATGCTTTGTTGGGTGCTCAATTGTCGTTAGTTTTTTTTACGCTCTATAAAATTTATCTTGATTGGGTTCAAATATTAATTCCCTAGTTTTGATGTTGAAACAACATAAATGTTTCGAGTGTGTCAGAAAAAGAGGGATTTCATATAATAGCTATTTGCTCTGATCTCACAAAGTGTTGTATTCCCTACGTTTTTTTCTTTTTTACTTGACAAAAAAAGAAACAAAAAAGTCAAGACTGTGAAACTTTTTCGCTAAAAATTGGAATAAATATCTAAAATCTCCTAAGGTGCTACTCTTTGCTTAAATCAAAATAAGTATTTGATAATCAACAATTAAAACTTTAATTTAAATTCACTAGGCTTTTAAAACCCGTATCACTGCGGATATTTCTTAACGATATTTATTCCAATTTTCTTAACGCAAAAACTTTCAAGGTCGCTCTTCAAAGCCAATAAAAAGAGACTATTTTGTTTTTTTGGAAAAGTAAATTTTTCCCTTCATATAAAAAAACTTTGCGATTCCCTAAATTCTTGACACACTCAAATGTTTCAGCCCATCTTCTCTAAAAACAAACCCATTATCTATATTCAGAACTTTTATTTTATCTAATTGATCGCGCATTTTTATAATTTCGCTCGAATCTATTGGTGTATGTCCATGAATAATTATTCTGTCTCCTAACCATTCCCAGTCAACTTTATCATACCAATCCCTTACCCGTAACATATCATATTCATCTAAAAATGGATTATTTGAATTAAAACTCAATCCTGCATGTACCAATATATAATTGTCAACTTCATAGTATAGGGGCAAATTTTTCAACCAGTTTATATATTTTTTAGGTATCTTATTGTTGTGATTAACTTCAAAGCTTTTTAATGTTTCTGACATTCCTCTTGACCATTCTTCATTTTCTATTTCATTAATCAACATGTCTTCATGATTGCCCTTTAGACAAACTATATCTGAAGACTCCGAAGATTTTTGTCTTGTTTTTTTGTAGGCTAAAATGTGATTA
>JAHDHV010000265.1 GCA_020631155.1 Bacteroidota bacterium
CAAGAGGCTTTAGCTTCCTTTGCTTTACTTGAATAAAATCTTCGGAGTCTTCAGTGATTGTAAAACTTATGTTCTTCTTTTACAATTAAAGGGGCAGCAGCAGCAGCTAAACTCCCCCCTAAACCATAAGCCCAAAAAACATCTACTTGTACCATAATTGAATTACGAATTAGAAATTACGAATTGTTGTTTTGTATTAACAAATTTTGTACAAATGCAATTAACTACATCCGTACAAATACAGCCAAAAATATAAACAGTCGAAAATTGATGTTATTCTTGGAAACCTTTTACTAGCTTCATGCGTATCTACATTCAACCACCTAAAATTCCCTGAAATTTAACTCGCTACTTGCTTGCTAAACGCTCCCAAAGCTTGACTATCTACTTACATTACTGTGGCAATTAAATTCCTTTAATTGTTTATATTGTATAAGCAAGTTGTTTCTTTTTAATTATCCCTGCCAATAGACAAGATACTTGACTAATACTCGTTTTAGTATTGGTGTGGTAAACTGTATGTTGTCATACACCACTATATCACCTAAGATTAAGCGCGCCCTACTCACTTGCGCTCCTAAAACTCCGCTTTTTTCATATGTGTATTATTACCTTCTAAACAGGACAAATAATTATGGCAGTATTGAGCATTCCTTCACGGAACATCACTATCACTAATCAGCAAGAGATTCAACAGTACCTTTTCAATAGAGGTATTCACTTTGAACATTGGCAGTCACGTAATTCTCATTTGCCAAAATCTGATGAGCAGCAAAAAATTATTACTGATTACGGTCATCGTCTAGTACCATATATGCGACAAAATGGCTATCAAAGTGCAGAAATCATCTCTATGGATGCTCGCAAACCTAAACAAACAGCTACACTTATGCGCCGCTTCTTGCGCGCACATAGTTGTACGAAGTCCGAAGCTCGCTTTTTTGTGGATGGAGAAGGTTTATTTTGGTTTCATATGGATGCCAAAGAACCCGGCTTTTCTTTGCTTTGTCAAGCGGGCGATTTAATTGCCGTTCCCCCTAATACTTGTCATTGGTTTGATATGACCGCTAAACGTTTCGTTAAAGCGATTCGTCTATTTATAGACCAGTCAGGTTTATTTTTACGACAAGCTATCGCTCATCGCACTACTGAATTATTACCCCCAAATCAACGCGCAATTGCTGTTTAGTTATAAGTTTTCCAAACAGAAAATGATGAACAGTATTTGAAACATCCTACAAATTGTATTACTTCTAAAATTTGATAACTAAAAAAAGCACTGAACCATTTATTTCAGTGCTTTTTTTTGTTAAAATGTAAGGTTTTTGTGTCTCTAACAAGACAGTTTATTGCTTGTGTCTGCTCAATTATGTAATTTTGCAACAATATAAGTACCTAGACAAAATTAATGTTACAATAGGAAAAGACTAAACTACTTATTTCTAATACTTTAGCACAAAATTGTGCACAATTAAATAGTGCTTGGCACTTACACACTAAAAACCATAAATTTAGGTTATTAGTTTTGTTGTATTTTAACAACTTAAAAAAAGTCTAAATATCCTAAAATCTAAACGTCCAAAAATCTAAAAATTTAACTATGCAGTATAAATCATTGTTAGTTGTTTTAATTACTTTATTTTCTGTTAATTATCAAGTAGTTACAGCGCAAACAGCCAAAGAGGTTGTTACTAAAATGTTTGCAGCCATTGAAGGTGTGAAAACAATGGAATACAAGATGAAAATGACGGAGCGCATGAAGGATGGGAAGTGGAATAATGCTAAAATATATGCAAGAATGAATGTGAAACCTTTTAAGCTCTATACCAAAACCATTGAACCTACACCTGACTATGAATTGTTATATGTTACAGGAAAGTATAAAGGAAAAGCTTTAGTGAAACCAAATGGTTTTCCTTGGATAAATGTCAAGTTGAAACCTACGAGTTCTCACATTATGTCAACACAGCATCACCCTTTATTTGATAGTGGTATGAGAAAGGTATATACTGTACTAAAAGCAGCAGTGAAAAAGGCGGATAATGACTTTGAAAAACACTTTAAATTGTATGGATCAACCACTTATGATAGCAAAGAATGTTATATATTAAAAGCGGTAGACCCTAGTTTTAACTTTACCACTTACACTGTAAAAAAAGGAGAAAATTTGTATGATCTGGCAAAAAAATACAATATTGCAGAATATATGATTTTGGAAAACAATGAGGGAATAGATGATTATTTTGATGTAAAGGCAGGGCAAAAGCTAAAAATTCCAACTGCTTATGCTAAAAATACAACGCTTTATATTGATAAAAAAACGAATTTACCTATTTTTCAAGAAATGGAAGATAATAAGGGCTTATTTGAAAAATATGAATTTACAAATCTAAAAGTAAACCCAAATTTTCCTGATAGCGAATTTACCGAAGACGGTCCCGGCTACGGTTTTTAATAGCATTACCATGCTTCCTCCTCACTTTCCTCTTCCTCTGGAAAAATGTCTTTCAAATTGATGCTTAAATCAGGAAAAAGGACTGATTGGAGCGTGTCCTCCTCCGTTAGTGGGTGGGTCGTATTGGTAAACCGCCCTTCTTTGAGCATATAAACCAATACACTGCGCCGCTTTGGGTCTACAATCCAATATTCTAAAACGCCAGCAGCTTCGTATAATTCATATTTGTCGCGCATTTCTCGACTGGCATTGCTAGGTGACAGAATTTCAATAACCAAATCAGGCGCACCCAAACAGCCCCTTCTGTTAATTTTTGATAAATCACAAATTATACATAAGTCAGGTTGTACAACTGTGTCAATTTTATCTTCTGTTACTCTATGTTCAGGCAATGGTAAACGCACATCGAAAGGGGCAAGATAGATTTTACAGCTTTTTTTATGTGTAGATGGCCATAAAGCAATGTGAAGTTTACCCAAAATTTCTTGATGTTTTGGACTAGGTGCAGCCATTTGAAGTATCCAGCCCTTCAAAAGTTCTACTCTTTCTTGAAATTGCCACTGTATGTAATCCGCATAGGTATAGCGTTTATTTAAATCTAACTGACTTAATGACGTGATAGGCATGGTATTGTTTTTTTCTAAAGATACAAAAAGTTTGCTTGTATTACTTATTGAATTTAAACATCTATTTTCCTTAATAAGTTCATGTGTATTAATTCCTAATGTCTAACTTCTATACTCTAATTTCTGCTTTCAAAAAAAATCAAAAGGGTACACAAAAGTCATCGTTTTTTTTCGTAGAGCAGATTCATGAATCTGTTTTACGAAAAGGAAGCGCAGGCAGGTCAAAAATCGGTAGCAAAGCGCAGGCCTGAAGCGTGGGAACGATATTTTTGACAAGCGTTTTTGCTTACTTTTTGGGCGAATGTTGTACGAACAATATTTTCGGCGAGGAACTCAGCAATATTTAAACACATTTTCCCCCTAAACAAAGCAAGTCAACACCCAAAGAAACTGCTTCGTTAATTTGTGTACCCTTTTGAACAAAAAAAATAGCCAACACCCTTAAATAAGCGTATTGGCTATCCAAAAAAAATAAAATAATGAATTATTTTTATATTGTATCTTTGTTAGCGTATAGAAAATAAGTTATTAGCCTCTAAATTTTTAAAATTTAAAAAAAGCTAAAGCCTTGTAACCTTCCAAACTTTTCAACCTTCTAACTAGCTAGTCAAAAGATTGGTTGTGACGAGAAGAAATATTGATCACTTCATCAAATTCGTCAGGAGACAAATCGTTGTAAAAAAAGTTTACAGGATCAATTTTTTTACCATTCTTAATCACTTCGTAATGTAGGTGTGGCGCAGTAGAAGTACCTGTGTTTCCAACCGCCCCTATCACGTCGCCGCGCTTGATGCGTTGCCCTTTTTGCACATTAATTTCGCTGAGGTGAGCGTACAAAGTTTGGTAGTTAAAGCCGTGGTCAATGACAACATAATTGCCGTAACCGCGCTTTAATCGCTCCACTTTGGTCACCGTTCCTTTACCTGTAGCGTAGACATCCGTACCGCTAGGGGCAGAGAAATCTAAACCAGCATGCATCCTGCGAGTTTTGTAAATCGGGTGCATCCGCATACCGAAACCCGAAGCAATGCGGCGTAGGTCTCTATTAGCCACAGGTTGTATTGCTGGGATAGAGGCAAACATATTCTCCTTATTCTTAATCAAATCCACGACCTGATCGTAGGATTTAGATTGAATATACAATTGCTTGCCAATGGTTTCGATGCGCTTCGATATTTTGACCATCAGTTCGCTGTTGCTAAAACTCGCCAAATGTTTAAAACGCTTTCCGCCACCAAAACCAGCTTCACGCACACTTGTCGGAATCGGATCGGCTTCAAAAATGGTTCGATAAATGTTTTCGTCCCGTTCTTGAAGTCCTGTTAAAACTTTTTCATAAAAAAAGATTTTTTTATCCAAGTCCTCAAACTTCAGTTCCATCTGTGATAAATCGCGCTTTAATTTCTTCTCTTGTGGAGAATCTAAATATTTAAACGCAAAAACCACAATGACTAATGCAAATATAATTGTAGCACATAAGAAACCGAAGATGCGTAGTAATTGTACAGTCCAAGGCTCTTGAATCTTCTCATAGCGCAGACTGTTCGTGTTGTAATAGTATTTTGCTTTTTTCATAGGGTTATAATCCGTATTTTCGCCCTTATTTATGAAATTCAACAGCAAAATTACTAAACTATCAATAATATCAAAAATGCTGATATTGTTCTTGTTCCATTTATTCATTTTTTTGTAAGTTTGTTTTCAGCGTAGTTTGTTGAATTTTTAAGTGTAATCTATTGATAACTTTGAATTTTTATATAAAATGAAATCTAAAGAGATACGTCAAAAATTTTTAGACTTTTTTGCAAAAAAAGATCATGAAATTGTCAGCTCTGCACCTATTGTTCTCAAAAACGACCCAACCTTGATGTTTACCAATGCAGGGATGAATCAATTCAAAGATTATTTTTTAGGGAACAAAAAAGCTGCCAATCCTAGAGTGGCCGATACGCAAAAATGCCTGCGTGTTTCGGGCAAACACAATGATTTAGAGGAAGTTGGCGTAGATACGTATCATCATACCATGTTTGAAATGCTTGGTAATTGGTCTTTTGGTAATTATTTCAAAAAAGAGGCCATTGCATGGGCTTGGGAACTGCTAACGGAAGTTTATAAGATTCCAAAAGAGGATATATATGTGTCTGTTTTTGAGGGAGATAAAGAGGATGGCTTGGGAAAAGATCAGGAGGCATATGATTTATGGAAAGCATATGTGCCAGAAGATAGAATCCTTGAATTTTCAAAAAAAGATAATTTTTGGGAAATGGGCGATACCGGACCCTGTGGACCCTGCTCTGAGATACATGTAGACGTGCGTTCTGACGAAGAAAAGACAAAGGTTAAAGGTCAGGATTTGGTCAATATGGATCATCCCGAAGTTATCGAAATTTGGAACTTGGTATTTATTCAATATCAGCGAAAAGCGGATAAAAGCCTCGAATTACTACCCGAAAAACATGTAGATACGGGCATGGGTTTTGAGCGTTTGTGTATGGTATTGCAAGGCAAAAAATCAAGCTATGATAGCGATGTTTTCTCACCCATCATTGCCCAAATTGAAGCCCTTACAGGTGCAACCTACGAGGCAACCAATGAACAAAAGGACATTGCTATCCGAGTAATTTCTGACCATATTCGCGCCATTACTTTTTGCATCAATGACGGACAACTGCCATCAAATACAGGGGCGGGTTACGTGATTCGCCGAATTTTACGGCGTGCAGTGCGCTATGCATTTAGCTATTTAGGGCGCAAAGAAGCGACTTTATATTTGCTGGTTCCTGTATTAGTAGAGCAATTCAAAGAACTTTTTCCTGAGATTGTAGACAACCAAACATTCATTCAAAAAGTCATTCAACAAGAGGAAAATTCGTTCTTACGCACCCTAGAATCGGGCTTAAAACGCTTTTCTACCATTGAGCAGCAATTGGCTAACAACACACAAACGGAAATTAACGGGCAGGCTGCCTTTGAATTATACGATACCTACGGCTTTCCGATTGATTTGACGCGCTTAATTGCCCAAGAAAAAGGGCTAACAATTGATGAGGCGGGTTTTAGAGCAGCGATGCAGGAGCAGAAAGATCGAGCTCGAGAAGCTGCAAAAGTAGATACAGGCGATTGGAATATTTTACAAGATGCGATTGATTGTAAATTTGTGGGCTATGAGCAATTAAGCGTTAAAAGTCAGGTGCTCAGATGGCGTGAGGTAAAGCAAAAGAAGAAGACCTTTTACCAAATTGTTTTGGATGAAACGCCTTTTTATGCGGAAAGCGGTGGACAGGTTGGCGATGTCGGATTTTTGCAGTTCGGCGAGGAGCGCGTTTCGGTTACAGATACAAAGAAAGAAAACAATTTAATTATTCATTTCGTTAAAAAATTACCAGCAGATATTACACTGCCTTGCACCGCAACGGTGAATGCTGGCAAACGACAGCTGACCGCTAACAATCACACCGCTACACACCTACTACATGCTGCTTTGCGAAATCATTTAGGGGAGCATGTACAGCAAAAAGGCTCCCTAGTTAATTCCGATTATTTACGCTTTGATTTCTCTCATTTTTCCAAATTGACAGATGACGAATTGAGTGGTATTGAACGGGAAATTAATGCCAAAATTCGCGAAAATATTGTGTTAGAAGATTTGCGAAATGTGCCAATTGAAGAAGCCAAAGAAATGGGCGCAATGGCCTTATTTGGCGAAAAATATGGCGATTTTGTGCGAGTTGTTGTTTTTGATCGAGGCTATTCTGTAGAGCTATGTGGAGGCACACATGTACAGGCTACAGGCGAATTGGGTTTTTGTAAAATTACGACTGAAACATCGGTTGCAGCAGGAGTTAGAAGGGTAGAAGCGGTTACAGGAAAAGCTGCTTACGATTTGATTAACAGTGAGTTAACGACCTTAACAGCTATTAAACGCTTGTTCAAAAATCCGCCTAAGTTGGTGCAAGTGGTAGAAGGGGCATTATCGGAAAATGAGACTTTGAAAAAGGAAATTGAATCCATGCATATGGCGCAGGCAGGAGTGATTAAAAACGATTTGAAAGGGCGAGCCGAAGACATTAATGGGGTTCAATTTATTGCGGAAAAAGTGAAGGTGAAAAATACCGATATGGTGAAAAAAATTGCCTATGATTTGCGAAAAGAAGTAGACAATTTGTTCCTTGTTTTGGGGGCAGATATTAATGGAAAAGCACATCTCACTTTGATGTTTGATGATCAGTTGACGGCGGAAAAGTCGCTGAACGCAGGCAAAATGATTCGGGACTTGGCAAAGCACATTCAAGGCGGTGGCGGCGGCCAACCATTCTATGCTTCTGCTGGCGGTCGCAAACCCGAAGGCATCGAAAAAGCCATTGATGAAAGCCGAAAAATTGTGGAAGCTCTTTGATTTAGACGAGAGATAGGAGACGTGAGATAGGAGATTGCGAATGTGAAATGTCGTAGAGACAAGGCATGCCTTGTCTCCACTCCAATATATAATCCACAAATTGTCTAAAGTTAAAAAAAGTTAATGTTTGTGCATATTTTTGACTCCATGCGTTATAACAAAGATGTAATTGAATTGCGAATTAGAAATTACGAATGATGAGTTTTTAAGATTTAAAAAAAAGAGCCTGAACAGCTCAAAAATGTAGTCAATTAGTTAAGTCTTAACTTTAATATCAATTGCTAAGATCTAATTTCTGTTTTCTAACATCCAAAAGTCTAAAAATCCAAAGAGCTAAAAGGCTAAAAAGCCAAATCAAATGATAAGTGAAAAATATGAGATTGTAATTGGTTTGGAGGTGCATGTACAACTGCAAACCAATTCTAAAATCTTCGCGCCCGACTCGGCAACTTTCGGTGCAGCACCCAATCACAACATCAGTTTTATTACATTGGGACACCCCGGAACCTTGCCTGTTGTGAATGAAAAAGTGGTGGAATATGCCGTAAAAATAGGGTTAGCAACCAACTGTAAGATTCAGGAAATCAATCGCTTTGCTCGAAAAAACTATTTTTATGCCGATTTGCCCAAAGGCTATCAAATCACACAAGACCAAACGCCAATTTGTTATGATGGCTATGTAGATATTGAGGTAAATCAAGAGCCTAAAAGAATACGAGTTCACCGAATTCATTTGGAGGAGGATGCAGGGAAAAGCACACACGATCAAGACCCGAAATATTCACTCATCGATTTGAATAGGGCGGGTGTGCCATTGGTAGAAATTGTGACAGAACCCGACTTGCGTTCGGCGGCGGAGGCTTATGAATATGTGTCCAAAATTCGACAATTGGTGCAATATTTGGAGATTTCGGATGGCAATATGGAGGAGGGCAGTTTGCGTTGTGATGCCAATGTATCGGTGCGATTAAAAGGTGAAACAAAACTGGGAGAGCGTACCGAAGTTAAAAACTTGAACTCTATTCGCAATGTAAAACGGGCGATCAATTACGAGGCTGCCCGACAAATAAAGTTGTTGGAAAAAGGGCAAATGGTAGACCGACAAACACGCAGTTTTGATGCGGCAACAGGCACGACTTTTGCCCTTCGCTCTAAAGAATTGGCACA
>JAHDHV010000664.1 GCA_020631155.1 Bacteroidota bacterium
AAACCATGTCCACCATAAATATTCGTTCAAAACACCTGACAGGCGCGGAAGTCGCTTGGTTCGCGCCACTTTGCAGCGATGACTTTGAATACTTAGGCGTTCCTGATAATCGCTTAAAAAGCAGTTGGCAAAACACCTCTAACATCCTGTTGACCGCCGATAAATTAGGCTATCGCAACATCCTATGTCCGTCCTCCTATCAAGTAGGGCAAGACACACTGGCATTTGCAGCAGCTGTAGCACCGCATACGAAAAACATCAACCTTTTGGCAGCAGTGCGTTGTGGCGAAGTGCATCCGCCGATGTTGGCGCGCGCCATTTCTACCCTCGATCACATCCTCGAAGGGCGATTTACCGTCAATATCATTTCCTCCAACCTGCCCGGTGAAAAAATGGAGTCCGCACCGCGTTACCAACGGTCGAGAGAAGTGATAGAAATTCTCAAACAAGCTTGGAATCAAGACTTTATAGATTTTAAAGGCGAATATTACAACCTGCAATTGCCGAGCGAACCCATCAAACCGTATCAGCAAAACGGCGGGCCATTGCTCTACTTTGGCGGCTACTCCCCACCCGGCGTTGACCTTTGCGCCGAGCATTGCGATGTCTATTTGATGTGGCCAGAAACCGAGCAGAAGCTAAAGGGATTAATGACGACTATGAGCGAAAAAGCAGCCGATTACGGTCGAACAGTGGACTTTGGTTTGCGGGTACATGTCATTGTCCGAGAAACGGAATCCGAAGCAAGGGCTTATGCCAATCGCTTGGTTTCCAAACTAGATGACGAGGTAGGACGAGAAATTCGGGAACGAGCTTTGGATGCACAATCCTATGGGGTAGCACGACAAGCCGAGATGCGACAAGCTGCCGATAACGAATGGTTTGCGGAAGATTTACTGTGGACAGGCGTTGGGCGCGCACGTTCAGGTTGTGGGGCTGCTCTCGTAGGCGATCCCGATCAGATAGTTGCCAAAATCAAGCGGTATATGGATATGGGAATTCGGGCGTTTATTTTTTCAGGCTACCCACATTTAGAGGAATGTGAGCTATTCGCGCGCTATGTACTCCCACAATTAGAAACGGTTTCTCTACCACAAGTACAAAACCGCATCCCTGAAACGGCACCGCTTACTCCTCTAGCAGCAGGAGAGCGAAGGTAGGTTTTAATAATGGAAAATGGAAAGTTGAAAAATGAAAATTATTTAAATGTTGGCTTGGATGAGGGATGCGAGTGGAAATGAACCGTAGGCAAAAGCATGAGAGGCTTTTCCAAAAAGAGCGACCAACGGAAGCTCCTTTTTGGAAATTTAGCCGAACTGCTTTTTGACAAGGTGAATTGCAACGGGTCAGCCCGACCCCGATGATTGAGCATTAGGAGCGCAG
>JAHDHV010000266.1:0-1734 GCA_020631155.1 Bacteroidota bacterium
GCTACCGATTTTTGACCTGCTCGCGCTTCTTTTTCGTAAAGCAGATTCATGAATCCGCTCTACGAAAAAAAAGATGACTTTTGTGTACCCTTTTGAAATAAAATCAAGCATGATACCAATAAATAGTTTGTTACAGTTTACAATATACCTGCTCATTGGCACAAGTGAGCCGCTAACACAATTGATTATAGTGATGAACGTTTTATTTTTTGTGATTGTGGTCGCTTATTATCTAGTGATTTTAGATAAAAGAAATAGAAAAAAACACACTGTTTTTATACAAGGAACTTGGCAGCGCAAAGGTAAAACTGAGGAAGGGGAGGAATGGTATATTAATTATACTTTTAAAAAGGGAAATAAATTTGAAATTGAGGCAGTGCCAGAGTGGAAATCAAGGGGTGTATACAAGGTGTTACAAGAGATAGAAAACTTATTGGTTTTGGAACTGCACGAACTGCTCGAAGAGGGACAAAAAAAGATAGAACGAATTTCTATTGGTGTAGAACGCAAGGATGAGCGATTAGTGATTAATAATCGCATTTATCAACGAATTGCATAGAGCTTATTTTGATTTTGTTTTTGCTGTTTTTATAAAAAAACGCCACTTTCAAACCAGCTTTACAGAGCATTGACCGCCAATTTGAAACTTTTTTCCCAAAAAATCTTTTAATAAAGATACATTAAGCTGCCCTATAGAGAGGATGGTAGTAGTATATAGTGCTCCAAACAACCTCATGTCCCTTTATAATTAAAATATGGAAAAATATGTTGAATAAATTGAATATAGAAGATATATTGATTCAAAAAATAAATTTAGAGCTAGAAAATGAGGGCTTCCAAATGCGAGAAAATCATAAATTGCATTATCGAAAGAACTTTGAGGGAGGTTTCCAAAGCTTTTTATTTACCATTTCCAGTTCCCCGAAAACGCAGGTAGGCAAATATTTTTGGATTGAACTTAGCTTTGGAGTTCGCATCAATATTGTGGAGCAGATTGCCAATCAGTACACCCATATTTTGAAGGATTATTATGCAGATACCCACACTATTTTAACGTCTTATGGAAGGATGGTAGACCAACAATATTTCCGTTTTAAAGTGCATACACAAGAGGAGTTAGAAACAGCTTGCTATCAGATGCGTCACTTTTTAAAAAATACGGGATTACCATTTCTGCAAAAAAATTCTGATTTACAAAGCATTGACAAATTGATTAACGATTATCCAGAAAAGCCTTCTAAATTTATTTATAACCAATCTTATCGTTGTATTAAAGGGGTGATTATTGCCAAACTAAATCAAAATCCGCACTTCAATACATTGACAAAAGCCTACGAATTTATCTTAGAACAGCAGTCGCAAGGTAAGGATATGATGCCAAGATACCTTAAATTATTGGAACATCTTAGGCTGTGGAGTGTGAATTAAAATTAGGGTTTGGAAGGCTGTAAGGTTTTGGAGTTTGGAAGGTTACAAAGTTACAAGGTTTTAAATGTTTTGTTTTTTTGAATGGAAATAAAATCATTGTATTTTGATTTGATAATTTACTAACTCAATAATTTTAAGAATTATCTAGAAAAAAAAGTAAGGAGGCTATGCCCATAGCCTCCTTGAAACTGCAAAAACAAAAACCTAAGTACATGATTGAAAGAAACACTCTGTTTGTATATTATGTGACCGTTTTTATAAAAATATTTTTTTAAATTTATTCAATGCTCTAAATCTCACGTCTCA
>JAHDHV010000266.1:1834-8535 GCA_020631155.1 Bacteroidota bacterium
TGTTAGGTCATTAATGATAAATATGTAAATTAAAATGGTTTTAGGGAATCTAATTTTAAATGAATCCGTAAGATAGAATAAAACAACTCTCCACCTTAACAAATCTGTTATCTAGTTTGCCATTTTTGTGCCAACTAGCCCACTGAATCATAAAGTGTTTATTATCAGTAACTTATAAAATAAAAGCAAGTGTTTTTTTTCCAAAAATGGGAAATCCTATCGCATTTTGGGACAATAATACGTTTTTGGAGCAATTTTAGTATCCTTTATAAAAAAGGATATGAAGGAAAATAATTATGTATATGACTTGACAATGGTAAAAAAAACTTTTCTTTCCATTTAAAAGCGTTGATCCGTAGATTGGTGATTCGTGATTAGGTGTTTTTTTAATGGGTGCTTTCTTTTTGGATAATTTCTGTAACGAATGTTTTAGCAGTCATAGTTCTATAAATATCTAATAATCAACAAATTAAACCCATTAGAAAATTTAAAAAATAATTGATTATTGCTAGTTTTTAATTTCTAACAGCTAAATAGCTAAAAGTCTAAATAGCCAAAAGGCAATTTTACCATTAAAGTATTAGTAGTAATATCAAGCATATCCCTAATTTACCATTGTCAAGAGAAGATGCATCACACACAATCATCTATCTTTTTTGTACCTAAATAGTTGTTTATGAGAAGAGGAAATGCTGCTGCTATCTCCGAGAAACCGAGTGAAAATACCATCTTTATTGTTGAAGATGAGCCATTGTATAGGCGAGTTGTTGAATATACGATGCGCTTGAATCCTGAGCATAAGGTACTAACTTTTGAAACAGGGCGAGATTGTTTGAAAAATTTACATCTAAATCCGCGCTTGGTTGTATTAGATTATGGTTTGCCTGATATGTTGGGAATCGAAGTACTCAGAAAAATAAAGTCCGTCAATTCTGGAATTGAGGTCATTATGTTATCAGGACAAAAAGATATTTCTGTAGCAGTAAGCCTGCTCAAAGAAGGAGCTTACGACTACATTAATAAAGAAGACCAGACTTCGATGGCTTTGCGAGAACGCTTGTTAAATGTGGTGCATCACATCAAAAAAAACCAAGAACTACAGAAAGAAGTACACATCTTGCGCGATGAGTTGTCGAATAAATACGAATTTTCTAAAACCATAAAAGGACAAAGCCCAGCCATTCAGAAGGTATTCCAATTGTTACAAAAGAGCGTGAAAACCGATATTACGGTATCCATTACTGGCGAAACAGGAACAGGAAAGGAGGTTGCTGCCAAAGCCATTCATTACAATTCCAAACGCCGAAAAGGACCATTTGTAGCCGTTAATATTGCTGCGATTCCAAGGGATTTGCTCGAAAGTGAACTATTTGGTCATGAACGTGGAGCATTTACAGGGGCGGTTACTCGCCGAATTGGGAAGTTTGAACAAGCAGATGGCGGTACGCTTTTTCTGGACGAAATCGGCGAAATGGATATTAACCTACAAGCCAAATTATTGCGAGTTTTACAAGAGCGTGAACTCCACCGCATCGGCAGCAATCAGACCGTAAAAATTAATACACGCATCATTGTGGCAACTCACCGTAACCTACAGGAATTAGTGCAAAACGGCGATTTTAGGCAAGACCTTTATTACCGATTATTAGGTTTGCCCATTGAAATGCCGCCTTTGCGAGAGCGCGGAAAGGATATTTTATTGTTAGCCATGTATTTTTTAACTGCTTTTTGCAAAAGTAATCAACTGCCTAAAATGGAGATTACACCCAAAGCCAAAGAAAAATTGCTGCAATACAACTATCCGGGTAATGTGCGAGAATTGAAAGCAGTAGTTGAATTAGCTGCCGTAATGACCAATGGCGAAATAATTGAACCCGAACATTTGAGCTTTAACAACTCTTTGACTATCAGTAATTTATTAAATGAAGAAATCACTCTCAAAGAATACAATAAGCGCATTGTGTGTTATTATTTGGAAAAATACAATAATAATGTGCTTTTAGTTGCAGAAAAATTAGGCATCGGCAAATCCACCATTTACCGAATGATCAAAGAAATACAGTAGAAACACAAAATTTTGTGTCTAAATTTTGTGTCTCTACAATTCATTGTCAGGTCAGTATACTGTCTATCGCGTCAGATAACAAATCTTGATCTTGTTGTTGTATACCTTTATAGTTAGGTAGTTCTTCAAGGGCTTTGGTTAGATTAAAATGGTGTTGTGGAGAAGTGTAAAAAATCTTTTTTTGCTTGAAAAAGTCAGCTAAATATTCCTGTTCTGTTTGCTCTGGTGTTGGTACAAGAATAGCTGTTTTTCTCAAAGCCACCAAGTCCATAATGGTACTATACCCCGCCCTTGAAACCACAACCTCTGCCGCTAAAATCGCGCGATTCAAGGCTTTGGCATCTAAGTGATTCACTAAGTTTACCCATTCATTTAAGGATTCTTCCTTATCTGTTTCGGTAATGCCGCGCACAATTAAGGTAGAGCGTTTTAATGGAAGTACCTGCTCCAGTAGTTGCTTTTCAAATAGTGTGCGCTGCGGTTCTGGCCCTGAAATAATGATCAATAATTCATACCGTTTTTGCATTTTTATATCAAGGGTAGGAGAGAAGCGAGAAAGCGCGCCAATAAAGCGATACTGCTCAGACGGTAAGGCTTGTTGATGCGCTAAATCACCTGTTAATGATTGTGTTGATTGTGGATAATCGGGAATCCAACAGACATTATAGCGATTGATAAATGTTTGATTGATGCGAAGTAAAAACGGTTCTAAAAAACGAAATCGCTGAGGCATCCGTATGAAAATTTGATGTGTCATAAATATAGCATACGCTTTTTTTGACCAACAACCATAGCGATTATCAGAAATAACAACATCTATATCATATTGATTAATAATTTTTTGTAACTGCCTATGCTCTTGATAGATGTAGTAGAAAATTTTAGGAACTTGCCGCAGCATGGTACTTACAAAGCGTCCGTCTTGACTATTATAATTGATTTGGTAACTTTGTAAGGTCAAATAAGATAACTGTGGATACTCTTTTTGGAGTAGAGCTAAGGAGCGTCCATCACTGGCAATAATTATTTCTACACCAGCGTTTAACAATTGATCAATGATGGGCATACAGCGTGTCGCATGTCCCAACCCCCAATTAAGCACCGCAATTAATACACTAAACTGCTTTTTTTTCAATCGTAAATAAATTTTAAGTAAGGTGGAATTTAGAAGTTCGAGATTAGAAATTGCTGTTTAGCTTTTTTGTAAAAACTAATGTGGTTTTCAAATTTTGTATGCTTTTGACTAAGAAAGAAATAAGTATTGGTTTTCAATCTCATTAAAAAAATAAAAACCTTTAAACCTTATAACTTTACAACCTTCCAAACCCCAAAAAAGTCTTACATCTTATGTCTCAAATCTTACATCTAAACACCACAAATCTAAGCATCTAAACCAACAATACCATGAAAAAACGTCAGAGAATTGCCTGTATACTAGTTTTGCTGTTGAGCATGAGTTTGTTTAGTAGTTGTATTGGTAGCAAAAAAGGGCGTTGCAAAGAATGTCCTGAATTTACCAAAACATTCCCTCATCAGTCAGAACGGCAATCCTAATTTTTTAATTTTTAAAACGCTTGGAACTATGAAAAAGATCAAAGCTATTGTAGCTATTTGCATATTAGTAGTAGGCATTGGCAGTATAGGCGGTTGCAAAGCAGGTAAATGCGACTGCCCTAAATTTTCCAAACGCACTGCCCCCATACTCGAACAAGTAGATGCCCCTGAAGAGTTAGCCATCAAAGAAACAGAAGAAGCCTGTATTTGATGGCTTAGAGGAATTTTGTACATTTTCCATAAAAAACGACAATCGCTATTTGCTATGTGTAAATAATGCTGATTGTCGTTTTTTTTATTGAAAATTGTTGAGGTAGGGGAAAAGCAAAAGGAGCAACTAAGGTTGAATTTAGTTGCTCCTTTTGATGGATGAAGTTGTAGTTATCTATTTTTTTGTAAGATAGTGTTTATTTTCTTCCTCAGTTCGTTTATTTTATCTAGTCTACGATAACTATGGATTTCGTCATGAATACGCTTTAGTATTTTTGCTCTTTCATTTTCGGAACCTGCACTTCTATTATCAACCCCTTGTACATCACCAGACTCTCCAATATCATGTCCTGTTCTTCCTTTTTTATAACTCATACTTTGAAAATTGACTCCTTGTTCTTTATCTTTACTTTCTTTATTAATATTTTCTTGAGTTAGAGGAACACCAGAAAAGAATTGTCCATAACTATCAATAGATAGTGAAATGTTTAATAATAGAACTAGAATGATATGTAGTACTGATTTCATAATGAATGTGATTTTATGTTTATTGAAAAAACAAAGACATAATGTAAATAGATGTTAATTAGCTTTTTTTGTTTAATGCGTTCAAAGCATATTTTAGAATTAACTGTGTAAATTTGTCTTTATCAATATTTCTAAGATAGTTTAACTCAGAGTCATTTATAGCTTTAGCGGCACGTTTAATTGGTTCAATTTTTAATGCTTCTTCTAGGTGATAAAATGCTTTTGTGATACTTCTCAACTCTACTATATAAGTATATATAACTGCTAAATTGTAATGAGCCAATTCAAAATCTTTATCATGTTCAGTAATTTCGTTGAGTACAATAACGCCTTCTTCATATTTTCCTAATGCAATAAGGACCAGCCCTTTATTGTTTTTGGCTAGTATATGGCTTGGATTAATACTTAATACTTTTTCAAAAACGATTAATGCATTTTTATATATTTTTGTCTGCATCTCTCCTTTTTCGTTTTTTGCTTTAGCTTTTAAAATTACTCCTTTATTGTATAAAGCAGCATCTAAACTAGGATTTATATCTAAAGCTTTTTCAAGTTTTAATAAGGCTTTTTCAGTATGCCCTAGTTTGTACAAAGAAGCTCCTATCTTTGAGGATACCTCAGCTTTATCTATGTGTCCTTTTTGTAGTGCTTGTTCAAAATTTTCTATAGCTTTATCGTAAAATCCATCATAAAAATCAGCTAACCCTAAAACATAGTAGTCATTACTGTCATATTCAAAGTGCTTATTAGTAGAATTAAGCTTATTAAACTTATTTTTAAAGTCTCTAAATAATTGTTTGTATTCTTTTGGAATCCTTTTAATATCTGTTACTCTTGTTACTTTTTTTATGTCAGAATTAGCAACTTCTAAGGCTTTTTTAGAGGCTACAAAATCTTCCATTTCGCTTCGAGTCTTCTTTAACTTTCCTATCATTTTTTGGATTGACTTATTTCTTTCTGTCACAAATTTTTCAAATTCCCTCTTTTCTTGTTTTATTTCGTTAATATTTTTATTTGCAATTTCTTTTAATTCTTTTTGTTTATTATAATTAAAATAATTAATTACTGTGAAGAAAATAGTTAAACCTGTTAGAAACAATGCAAGAATAGTGATTACAGTTCTCATTAAACCATATCCCCAATCTAGCTTTTTGTACTCATCATCAAAATGTCTGTATCTTTTATTAAAAGCTGTTACAGTCTCAATTTTCTGATTAAGTTCATCTTCAATACGTTCAATACCTGCTACTTCATACTCTGTGTCAGCATATATATTATTTATATGGGCTAGTCTGTCTTTAACTGTTAAGTATATAGAATCCACACGCTTCAATTGTTTTTGAAGCCTCAAATCAACTAAAGAATCTATTTTGGCCTCCAGTTTTGAATCAATTGTTTCATGCCCCCCCAAAGACAAACAATTCATCCATAAAAGAGCGAATAGGCAAATTTTTCTTATCATCATTTTTTGTTGGCAGCGTTTAACAGATAACTTTGACTAGAGGCTGTTTTCATTTCGTTTTTGAAGCTGAAAATGATGCATTTTGTTCTCAAATATAGCGTTTTTTGAGGTGCATAGTGGAGCTACGTGCCGATAAAAAGGCGAAATTTGGGGGCAAAAGACGCATTTTTTAAGCCAAAGGATGAAATGAAAACAGCCTCTAAAACCTTAAATATAGAAGGAATTACTGAAAAAGAGAAATTTTATCATAAACCCCTTCTATATTTGACTTTTTTCTTAGAAATGTTTAATAAAAAAATAATATTTGTGCCAAAAAGCTAAAAGTCTAAATATCCAAAAATCTAAACATCCATTTTCCTACCTCCTCCAAAACTTCCGACTCCAGTTCCCATTTTTCCCCGATAAGTTCACCCAATAAATACCTGTTGGCAATTGCGCTAAAGATAAAGTGATGTTGTTTTGCGCTGGAGAAAGAGTTTGCGTTTGTAGAGCTTTGCCTGTGATGTCAAATAGGGTTAATTGGGTGGGGGAAGCGGTTTGGGAAGATGGGAAATGAAGGTGTAATTGATTGTTGAGGGGATTTAGGTAGAGGTAATTGTTGTCAGTGTTAATGCTTATATTTTCGGTGCTTACAATGTTGCCTGTGATGCTTACATTGTCGAGCATTAACCAATTTCCGCCTCCGCTTTTGGTTTCAAAATTGAGGATAATTTGCTGCCCTGCAAAGTCGGATAAATTCACTTTTTCGGTGCGCCATTGACTGCCTGATTGCGGAACGGCGGTTGTCCGAGTGGTCAAAGCAATACCTGATTGGTAGTAAACCTGGGTGTAGGTGAATCCGCAGTCGGTGGAAACGGATACTTTTAGGTCGTCCTCTTTGCC
>JAHDHV010000267.1 GCA_020631155.1 Bacteroidota bacterium
AGCAATTTCATTCCTTTGTAATTGTTAAATTTAGTTAATTTTGTAAGGAAAAAAAATCGCTTGCAACTAACATTTTATCTTATGCGTTGTACCTATAGTTTGCTTTTTTTTAATATTTAAGTACTACACAATAATTAAACGGAGCTCTTTGTCTGATTAAAAAATTGAAAGCCAATACTTTAGAATAAAATTGTGCACAATTAATTAGTGCTTGGCACTTAAATAAAGTGAAGTATTGCAATTCTCTTAAAAAAACAAAAATTTCAACTCAAAATCCAATATAATAATCTACTGTTTATCCATTTTTTTTAAAAAAACGAACTAATAATTTGAAGCATAAAGTTAAAACAGTTCTATCATAGGCAAAGAAAAAACATAACCATAATAAAACTACAATAAAGACTTTTTGATACCCCTATTGATTATCTAATTATTTAATTGCTTGTACTATATATTTTTCACATAAAAATATTTTTCTACTCAATTTTCTAGTACAGCACAAAACAACCACAGTAATGAAAACACTTAAAAATAGCATTATTTTAATGATGCTGTGTATGCTGATTGTTGGTTTATCTCAACAAGTTCAAGCACAAGAAAAAAGCAGTTTGGAAAATAAATTAGCTGCTAAAAAACAAGAAAATAAGATCAAAGGCAACCCTAAGTTACCTTCTGATAAGGCAGCTATTGACGCAATTATTAATTTTGAAAAAGGCACTTATAAATACAGTGTAGAAGATTTTTTCAAAGAGGCAGAACAAAGTTATTTTGAAATTTCTCCTGATGGCAAGTATTTTTCTTATATGAAGCCTATAGACGGCCGACCAAACATTTTTGTAGAAGATATTGCTACCAAAAAAACCATGCAAATCACTAATGAAAAAGACGATGTGATTGCGTTCTATACTTGGGCAAATAATAATAGAATTATTTATGGCAAAGACAAAGGTGGCGATGAAAATTACCAAGCCTATGCCGTTGATGCTGATGGAAAAAATCCTAAAGCACTAACACCATATGAGGAAACAAAAGTTGGCTTAATTTCTATGCTTAGAAGTGATGATGACCACATTATCATTGAATTAAATAAAGAAAATCCGCAAATATTTGAGCCTTATAAACTCAACTTAAACACTGCTGAACTCACTAAATTAGCCGACAATAAAGACCCTAGAAATCCTATTTCGGGGTGGATAGCTGACCATGAAGGCAATATCAAAGGCGGTATACAAACAAGTGGTACAACCCAACATCTACTTTACAAAAGAGATAAAAATACGGCTTTTAGAAAAGTATTCTCTACCACTTGGAAGGATTCCTTTGAGCCATTGTTCTGCGATTTTGAAAACAGTGACATTATCTATGCCATTTCTGATATCGGTCGAGATAAAAAAGCAGTCGTTAAATATGACTTATCCAAAGGTAAAGAGCTTGAAGTCCTTTTCCAGCATCCAACTTATGATGCAAATAGACTAAGTTATTCTTGGAAAAATAAAGACCTGACTTTTATTAGTTACAATTCTCATAAGCGCGAATATATATGTGCTAATCCTGAATACCGCGATTTGTTAGATAAATTGAATCAGCAATTTGGTGATAAAAATTATTACTTATACGGTAGAACAAAGGAAGAAGATAAATTTTTGGTGTACGTCAACAGCGACCAAATAGCTGGGCAATACTATTTATATGATCGAAACAAGGATGACATTAGCCTACTGTTTGACACTCGCCCCCACTTGAAACCAGAAGATATGGCCACCATGAAACCGATTCGCTACAAAAGCCGAGATGGTTTGACCATTCACGCTTTTTTGACCATTCCTAATGGTGTAGAAGCAAAAAATTTAGAGGTGGTTGTTAATCCACATGGCGGTCCTTATGGTCCTCGTGATATGTGGAGGTTTGATGGGACATCACAATTGTTGGCGAGCAGAGGCTATGCTGTTTTTCAGATAAATTACAGAGGCTCAGGTGGTTATGGCAAAGATTTTTTCTTAGCTGGTAGCAAGCAAATTGGCCGCAAAATGTTGGATGATTTAGAGGATGGAGTGAAATACCTAATTGATAAAGGCATTGCAGCACCTAGCAATGTAGGTATTTATGGCGGTAGTTATGGCGGTTTGGCTACTTTGGGTAGCTTGGTCAAAACACCTGACATGTATCGTTGTGGCATTGATTATGTGGGTGTTTCTAATTTATTTACTTTTTATAAATCATTTCCGCCTTATTGGAAGCCTTATTTAGAGCAAGTATACGCCCAATGGTACGACCCTAAAACAGATGAAGCTATTATGAAAGATGTTTCGCCCGCTTTAAATGCAGATAAAATTACTAAACCTTTGTTTGTGGTACAAGGGGCGAATGATCCGCGAGTGAAAATAGGTGAATCCGATCAGATTGTGGAAAACCTTAGAGCTAGAGGAGTTGATGTACCTTATTTGGTAAAATATGATGAGGGGCATGGCTTTAGCAAGGAGGAAAATCGAATTGAATTTTTCAAGGCAATGCTTGGTTTCTTTGCCAAACATTTAAGAAAACCTAAAGGGTAAAACACATAAGATTTCGGATGTGGGATTTTGAATTTCGGATGTGAAGCATCCACTCACAATTGCTCATCTGTAAATCATAAATCAAACAGACTTTTGTATTTTTGCATAAGCTCAAGAGGACATTGCTGTTCTTTTGGGCTTTTTTTTATGTATAAGTTAGACATGAGATTTGAGATAGGAGATGTAAGATTATTAATGAACTATTTTATCTTGGTACTTCTTATATTCTTTACAGATTCTCCTTATTAATCTACGAATCACGAGTCTACCACAAAATAATCCTCTACTTTAGTCAACTCCAAGCTTTTTTGCCACAGTTGTTTCGCCAAATTTTCGTCATATGATAATTTAGAGGACTTTTTTGATTTGCATTTATCAAAATATTTACCTGATATTCCTGCTGCTGCTTCCGCACTCGCCAAATAAACCGATGTTGCTGCGCCTTCTTCTAGTGAACCACCAAAGCGACTGCGAATGTACCAAGCTGTATAATGAAGCCATGACTGCGCTTTTGAACCAATCGTTGTTTGAATCGTGCCCGGATGCAGCGCATTGACCACAATAGCTGATTTTCGCTGTCGAAGCAAACGGTCTAGTTCGTAGGTAAACAGTACATTAGCAAGTTTCGACTGACAATAAGCTTTGAGAATGAAATAATACTGCTTTTCCAAATTTAAATCATCCAAATAAATTTTTCCTTGATAATGAGAATCAGAAGCAACATTAATAATTCTTGCATATTTTGAACGCTCAATAGTTGGGAGTAATAAATGAGTGAGTAAAAAATAATTGAGGTGATTGGTGGCAAACTGCATTTCTATTCCATCTTCTGAATACATGCGTTTAGAAAATACGCCACCAGCATTATTAATCAATACATCAATAGTAGGGTATGCCTGTTTTAGTTCTCTGGCAAGCCTATGAATTTGCTGTTGAGCCGATAAATCAGCCAGAAATAGCGTGACATTTTGATTGCCACTCTGCTGAATGAGTTCTTTTTGCGCCGCTACTCCTCGCTCCTGATTTCGACAAACCATAATGATGTTGCCCCCTTGTTTGGCTAAAGCTAGTGCGGTAGCAAAGCCTATACCTGCATTGCTTCCTGTAATAATAATATTTTTTCTTGTCATTTATTTAGCTTTTTGGATGTTTAGCTTTTTGGATTTTTGGCCATTAAAAATTAGTTAATAAAAATAGGCTATAAAAATATTTCATGCAAATATTTTTATAGCCTACTTATTTGATTATCAAATTACTTAATCATTTCAAAAACACGCATTTATCCCATAAAAGGGTCTGTATTCGCGCTGCTTAATGGCTCTGTACGCGGACGTTTGAAGTAGGTAGTGCAAGCAATACAGGCTAAGATACCGTAAACCATCATTTCTACAGATAATAAAACATAAGAACTAATTGGATGTACACCTGCTGCTAAAAATGCTTTTGGTGCCAATTTAATGTGTAACAGTCCATGTAATATAAACTCTCCGAGTAACAACACAATAGCAGCAGTTAACGCAGTTACTAAGCCTAATTTGAGGCTACTGTAAAATTTAATGCGTCTTCTGTTTTCTTTAAAAGTATAAAAAGCATAAAACATCATTACTCCTAATACCAACATTTTACCCATTCCATGTAAAGCTAAAGTATTCATATCCAGAGCTATTAACAATAGAAAATAAGCTAATAGAATGGCTGCTGTAATGGCTCCATACTTAACACCTAATCCTACAGAACGCAACATCTTAGTAGAATCACTTGAATAATTTGATTGTGTGTTCATAATACATGAATTTAAGTGATATAAAAAAACAAAGAAAATACTTAGGAAAAAATGTGAGGGAGCAAGTTGCGGCAATTAATGAGTTTACTTATTGATTATCAAATCATTAGACTTGGTAATTGGGGTTTAAGTAGCTTGGGGTGCAATATTCCAAATCTTATATTTTGATACTTATATAAATGGTAAAACACTTTTTAATAAAAAAGGTTCGGATGTTTGTTGAGTTTGTAAAGTTAAAAAATAGCTAATTATACTTACTAATCGCTACATTCTATTTTCTAAATAAAACAAAAAAAGCCATTAATGCTGTCACCGAAGCGACAATCATTGATGGCCTTCAAAATAATTTTGAAATATATTTTTTAAAAAATCAATTTTCCAAACTTGTAAAAACTTTTATGTATTCAGCACAAGCTACACTACCTTATCTGCACAAGAGGAACTAGCAAAGGCGTTTGGTTTTGCTTTAAAGGCGAAGCCCATTCCTAAGATGTAGCCCATTGCCTCTTTCAAAGCAGCGTTAGACTCGAACTGAGGGTTGGTATTGATGTCTGCATGTACCTCAAGGTCTACATTGTATTGGTCAAATAGATTACACAATCTGTAGGCAATGTCAATAGATTTTGCGACTTCCATTAACATACGCTCTTTGAGTGACATGCGCTGTTCTGTTCGGTCGTTATGAATGTACATGAAACCGCCTTTCTTTTCTCTCAAAAATACGATAACAGTTGCAAATTCAGTCACTTTACCGCGCACTTGCGAGTCAGACCCAATGCATACCTTTAATTTATTACCAGCTTTATGCTCTCTGATAATTGTTTGTTCAACGGCTTCTTTAATGATGGGTATGCGTTCTCCGTTGAAACGTCTCCATTTTGCCATGATTAGTGAACATTTAATTAAGATAAGTAACTGGACAGGATTTAATGACGCTTAGACTTACTATAAAATTTTGATACTGCTTAGATTTGCTAAAATCTTAAATCGCATGTCTTTCTACTACTAATCTTTGAAATTCAATTAGAAAAGCTTTGCAAAGTTTTTTATTTTTTGCACTTAATTACATAACGCAGTATTACTGTAATAGTTGTTATCAGTAAGTGCAATCTATATTTTCTACATTTTTTTTGACAAAAACGTTCCATTAATCAAAAAAATAGCTTATTTTTGCATCCCAAAAAGTAAAAATTGATTTAAAATGAAGAAAGATATTCATCCAAAGGATTACAGATTTGTTATTTTTAAAGATTTCTCTTGTGATTATGCTTTTTTAGGCCGCTCGGCAGCAGCGACTAAAGACACAATTGTTTGGGAAGATGGTAAGGAATACCCATTGGTTAAATTGGAAATTTCCAATGCCTCACACCCTTTCTTTACTGGTAAAATGAAATTTGTAGATACGGCAGGTCGTATTGAGAAATTCAAGAAAAAATACGCGAAATTCAAGAAATAAGAGAAGGCTACAATTTTACAACTGCCCGTTTAGATGTAATACACTAGACATAAGTTGAGATAATTGATTTGCTAATGGTTTATGGCAAGTTCAAATATCTTTCTATTTTGTCTAGTTAATTACTGACTAAGCCTCTAGCTTTTTATTTTTGCTGATTAAAGCATTAATAATACAGAATTGATAGCTAATGTTCTATGATCAAATAGTACATAGCTATCATTTTTTTTATGTAAAATCTAATCTTGATAGGGCATGTTTCATTATCATCCTAACACTTGCTTCTAAAATTGATATTTAGACTTTTGTATGTTTAGCTGTTAGAAATTACAAAATCCGAAAACGAATCGTAGCACAAACGGTTGAAAAGTATAAGTACTATACAATAATTAAACGTTACTCTTTGTTTGATTAAAATATTGGCTTCCAATACTTTAGAACAAAATTGTGCATAATTAATTAGTGCTTGGCACTTAGTAATTGTCTCTACCATTAATACTCCTTCATCTCAATCAATTCATTTTCTTTATATTCTCCTTCTGCTTTTAAAACACCTGTTTCACTCCATGCTTTTACGGGGCCATGCCTTTTTCCGTCCTTAAAATATAAGGTTCTTTTTAGTTGTTTATTTGGGTACCAATCTTTCATTATGCCTACCCTTTGACCATTTTCATAAGTTACCTTTGCCTGCATTTGCCCATTCTCATAATACAATGTCATTTCACCATCAGGAATATTATCAATAAAAAAACCTTTGCTTTTTAACTGACCATTGGCATACCACATTCTTCCCTCACCATGTTGATTGCCATTTTTATAGGTCATTTCATTTTTTTTCTGCCCACTTTCATACCATTCGGTCATCAATCCATTTCGCAAGCCATTTTCAAAATGCTCTACTTTTTCCTTTTTAGTAGGCGCATCGTGTTTGGCATAAGTAAAATATTCCCATTTTCCCACTTTTTTACCAGCTTGATAGCTGCCTATTTTTTGCACTGCACCATTTCTAAAAAAAGCAGTAAAAGTACCTTCTTTTTGCCCCTGCAATGTAATATAAGACTCCTTGACCTGTTTTTCTTTATTTTTATAATATTTCACTACATTTTGCAAATGCTTTTTATCTCCTCTTCCATTGTAAACACTGCTATCTCCACGCTCCAATATAGGCGTGCGTTCAAAAGCATCATCCTTATTCAAAGTTGAAGTATTCGACTCAGATTGACAAGCCCCTAAGCTAAAAAGTAGGATTAGTAGTGTAATTTTTTTTGTTTTTTTTAAAAAACTATACATTAGTCGTTAGTAAATTAAAAATTATTTCAATGTAAAAATGGGTAGTTTCACACCTTCTTTTTTAATGCCGCTGCTGGCTCAGGAACCCAGTGATGGACACCACCTGCACGTTCATCGTTAAAGCTTGTTGGGATCGTATTATTGTTTGTTTTATCTTTCCAACTAACTGTTTGTGAGCCGTCATCTTTGCGAACCATCGTAATACATTCCTCCACAGGACAAACAATAGAACAAAGATTGCAGCCCACACAATTTTCCTCAATAATGTAGGGAATCCGTCCCTCAAGTGTTACATTATCGCCATCAGGCAGCCCAATGGCTTGATGTGCGCCATCTTCGCAAGCCGTATAACATAGTTGGCAACCAACGCATTTTTCTTTATTAATTTCCGCAACAACTTTGTATTTCAAATTTAACTGCTCCCAAGGAGTTACATTTTGTAAGGCTTTCCCCACCATTTCATCAATCGTTTGAAAGCCCTTTTCTTGCATATAACGCTCCAAGCCAGCAATCATTTCGCGAATAATACCAAAACCGTAATGCATCACCGCCGTACACACTTGTACACTACCTGCTCCCAAGAGAATGTGTTCCAATGCATCGCGCCAATTTTCAATACCGCCGATGCCCGAAATCGGAATATTAACATCGGGGTGCTGACCGCAATTTCGCACCATATTTAGCGCAATCGGTTTAACGGCTGGTCCGCAATAGCCTCCGCTTGTACTTCGCCCGTCTACCACAGGATAAGGTACAAAATTATCAATATCTACACCTACTAAACTTTGAATGGTATTAATCAGGGAAATGGCATCGGCACCGCCTTGTGCTGCTGCAACCGCAGGCTCGGTAATATCGCTGATGTTTGGTGTCAGTTTAACAATAACGGGAATGGTCGCCACCTCTTTAACCCATTCGGTGATTAATTTCAATACCTTCGGTTCTTGCCCAACTGCTGATCCCATACCTCGCTCGCACATACCATGTGGACAGCCAAAATTGAGCTCCAAACCGTCTGCGCCTGCATTTTCACAGTCCTTAACAATTTGATGCCATTCTGCACGACTTTCTACCATCAAAGAGGCGATAACTGCATGGTCAGGAAAATATTTTTTGACCTCCTCAATTTCTTTGAGATTGTCCTTTAATGGGCGGTCGCTAATGAGTTCAATATTGTTAAAACCTACCATGCGACTGTCACGATAATTTACCGTTCCATAACGACTGGATACGTTGATGATCGGCACTCCTAAGGTCTTCCAAACAGCACCTCCCCAGCCAGCGTCAAAGGCTTTCATTACTTGATAACCTGAATTGGTAGGTGGTGCAGAGGCTAACCAAAATGGGTTGGGGGCTTTGATTCCTGCAAAGTTGATGGATAAATCAGACATGGTTTAATTATAAATTACGAATTACGAATTACGAATTACGAATTACGAATTACGAATTACGAATT
>JAHDHV010000268.1 GCA_020631155.1 Bacteroidota bacterium
CAAATACGTAGCCTTTGGCTACACTGATAATTATAACATCTTGACAGATTGATGGTTCTAAACCCACAACCAAAAACCACATAAACCCACAACCAAAACCACATAAACCAAAAACCACATAAACCCACAACCAAAAACGACAAAACCCACAACTAAAAACCACAAAACCCACAACCAAAAACCACAAAACCCACAACTAAAAACCACAACTAAAAACCACAAAACCCACAACTAAAAACCACATAAACCCACAACTAAAAACCACATAAACCTACAACCAAAACCACATAAACCCACAACCAAAAACCACATAAACCCACAACCAAAAACCACATAAACCCACAACCAAAAACCACATAAACCCACAACTAAAAACCACAAAACCCACAACTACATCACCTAACCAAAATCACCGTTCCGTTTTTTTGCAATAATTCCCCATCGCAGATAGCGGACACATGGTAGGTATAGGTGCCGACGGGCTGTGCTTCGTCTTGCCAAAAGCCGTCCCATGCAAAATTGTCTTCGGCACCCATAAAAACAAGCTGTCCCCATCGGTTGTAGATGCGGAAAGCTACCAATTGGTCAAAACTGTTGGGCATCAATTGAAATTCATCGTTGAGGCTGTTGCCATCGGGCGAGAAAGCGGTTGGCAATACCATATCATCGCAGGCGGTAACTGATAGGGTAATATCGGCGGTAGCGGCGCAACTTTCGCTGCTACCCCCATTGCTAACAGTTGCCGTATAAGTCGTGCTTTGTTCCAAAATAACGCTAGGCGTTGCGCTAGTCGGGTCGCTCAATCCCTCTGTCGGCGACCAAATAATGTCAGTAAAACTGCCTGTCGCCTGCAATTGTATCGTTTCCCCACTTCGTACTGCCAATTGATCGGCAGTCACCGCCACATTTGCAGAGCTATCCACCACCTCAATTCTTACAGGCAAACTACTTTGGCAATTAAAAGTAGAATCGCTAATAATCACCTCATACTCCGTTGTCGCGCTCGGACTAGCTAAAGGATTCGGGCAGTCGGCACAACTCAAGCCCGTTGCAGGCACCCATTCGTAATGTACCCCACCTGCCGCGTTGATTTGGTAACTATCCCCCCGACAAATGCTCGCACCTGCCGTTACGCTTGGCGTTTCCAATTCGCCCACCTCAACCGTTACCTCATCCATGCTGACCGTTCCGCAGCCATTGTTCCAAGTAACCGTCACGCTATAAGTCGTTGTTTGGTTCACATCGGCGGTTGGGCTCGGGCTTTCAGGATTTGACAAACCATCGGTCGGACTCCATAAGTAGGTCGCTGTAGGGGGCAGGCTATCGGCAATAAACAATTCCACAGCCGTAGATTCGCAAATAAAGGTATCAGGTTTCGCCTCAATTTCCCCATCAACCGCAGCCACAAATAAGGTCATTTCCGCTGTACCCACACAGCCTTCATCATCATAACTAACCGTATAAGTTGTTGTTTCGGTAGGGGTCACCACAGGATTCGGTGCTGTTGGATCGGACAAACCCGTTGTTGGCTCCCAACTGATAATTGGCGGATTTTTGGGCGGAGGCACGCATACACTTAGCTGAATATCAGGGCGTTTGCTATCCGTAGAGCTATTCGCCGATAAGCTACAACCATTTCCCGAAGAAGAAAAAGCACGCACCACCGCATTGTAAGACATATTGGTATAAGACACCATATCGGGCAGCCCATCCACGCTATTGCTGTAACAAACTTCCACCAATAAATTAGATTCACCATCCCAATCAAAGGCATTGGTCAAGGCGTGTTTATTCCAACCCTCAATGGGGGTGTACATGGCTGCGCTGTATACGTCTTGCAAAGAGGGTAGAAAATCAGACAAGTCGCTCAAAGAAGTACAGCCCATTTTGATGGTAAAATTGTCGTAAGAGGTATTTCCCCCTGATAAAAAACGACTGATGTTAAAGGAAATATCCGTAATGGTGCCGCTGCCAATTCCTGCACTAACTAAATCTTCTTGCAAGTATAAAATTTGCAAGCGATTGTTTTTCCAACTGGCATTGTAGGGGCTAATATTGGCATCGTCATCTTCCGCCGAGCCGATGGTAGTTGTCTGCGGTGTTTCTTCGCAAACTGTTCCATTCACCCCACAATTGAGGCTTACATCCAACTCTACACTAGACTCAAATTGCGTACTTTCTCCCAAGCATAAATTTTCCTTAAAAGCCGTTAGCGTCACCTGAGCCGTTGACGGAGAGACGGTAACGGTTGTTTCTCCTGTAATAGCACATCCCGTTGAATTGGAGGTAACTGTCACTTGGTAAGTGCTTGTTTCGCTAGGTTGACTAACAGGATTAGGAATATTGGTAGCGGTTAAAAAATCGTCATTTGGCGAAGCCCATTGATAAGTATAGTTATCCGTATCTACAGGAGCTAAAACCTGCAATTGAGCAGCCCCTCCTTGACATAAGGAAAAGTCGCCAGCTACTTGTAAATTAAAACTTTCTGCTACGCAAACGGTCACCTCATCACTCACCTCGCAATCATTGGTCACCGTATAAGTGACACAGCTTCCTACATCACCCAAAGGCTCAATTAATACCTGTGAGCCGTCATTTTCTAGTTCTAATAAATTGGTAATAGGACTCCAATTAAAAGTATTGCCCCCTGTTACATCAATGATGATGGGGCCGCCTAATTGACAATAAGTGCGGTCGGGGCCAGCATCGGTATTGCTTGTAATTTGGATGTTGTAATTATAGTATAAATAGGTAGAAATGGGGCAGCGATTATCGGTGATGATGACTTGTAAAATATGGTTGCCTGCATCTGCGGCAGTGGGTTGCCAAGAAAAGTTAGCGGTGATCGGATTGTCAATGGCAGTTGTAAAAGTGGCATTGGGAAAATCTTCTGCATTAATGGAAATGCTGATTTGATCGTCTGAATTACCATCACTCACTTCAAAATCAAAATTAATTAACTCATTAGGGCAAAAAGTATAATTCAAATTGGGATCGGGCAAAGTGGTTGCTTGCACCTGTTTATTATCACAATCCAAAATCAGCAATTGCATATCGCGCATCACAGAACCCACAAATTCACCATTTCGATATTCTTCAACTAATACAGCAACGACAGGACGTTGTTCGCCATCAGGCAAAAATTCAATAGTACCCGTTTGTGTATCAAAATCAAAAGAACTAGCTAAAAATGGATTTTCCTCACTCAATCCCATACCCGACACATAGGGAATGGGGGTACCTGCACTGCTCAAAGGCTGTACTAAACTGTATGCAATGCTATCGCCATCCGTTTCGATGGCACTATTACCGAGTACCGAAAATTGATTGCAGTAATAGCTAACAGGTAGGTTGTTGAAAGTAGGCGCATTATTACATAAACCATTGGTATTGTTTACTTTAGCCTCTATATACAATTGATAAATGTCCAAACCTTCTAAGTTCGTAATATCCTGACTTCGCCTTGCGCCTTCTTCTAAAATGTAGCTAAATACCCAGTCCTCACAAGCTTTTGGCAAAACAACTGTGCCTGTATACACATACTCCTTCACGCCCGGCCACGTCCCATTCTGACAATTGGTATCACCAGCCTGCATAATATCTTGACACAAACCCGATACCTCCTTATCCGATTCTTCGGGAATAAGGCTCAAAGTAGCGTCAAATAATTCACCGCAAGCACCCGAAGCTACTTGAATAATAGGACTTTCAGGAGCTTCCTCAATGATGGTCGTGCCACAGTCGAAGTAAAAAGACAGTTGCAATTCGTAGGTACTGTCATTGACGCAAGTATAGGTCAAATCAACAGCCATAGCATGATTGGCATTTGCTTTTGGTGAGAAATATAGTATGAAAAAAATAATTTCAAAGAAAATAAAAGTATATGATGAGAAACGGGTTAAATGCATGATTTTTTTAATTACGAATTAGAAATTACGAATGACATTTTAATTACGAAATTACGAATTAGAAATTACGAATGGATTTTTAATTATGAATTGTGGTTTTTATTCTAAAAACCAATTTTATACCAAAATTACAAAAGATTGGTAAAGAGGTACATTAATTGATGTTGAATATATAAATTTGTGGTTAAATAATGTTGAGAATGAAAATGGTAGAGACGTAATGCATTACGTCTGTTCTGTACAAAATTTACGCTTGTAACAGATTTACGTCTATACAAAATTATGAATACTGGAGATGGTTATAGCATTTTTATGTCAAAAAGTGCAGCAGAAAAGAGTTTAAGGACAAATTTGTAATGGGGGAGTATGGAAAAACTATTGTAAAAACGGTGCAGCCCCTTATTTATTTTAGAGCCTAATCTTGATTTTCTTTTTAAATGATTTTTATATTAATAAATCCATCCATTGCAACTATATAAATAACTTATTATTAGCTTTTTACAAAAAAAAAAATTCCATTTTCAACTTTCCACTTTCAATTTAATTACCCCAACCCGCGATTGCTTGTACAGGGATACGCTCCATGCAATGAAAATGCTGTTTGGGACATTGTTCATACCCAATTTTAGAGCAGGGGCGACAAGGTAAATTGTCTACTTGTACAATGTGAAAACTGCCTTTGGTATCATTGGCTAAATACGGATACATGCCAAATTCGGGAACAGTATTGCCCCAAATGCAAAGAATATGTTGATTAAAAGCCGCCGCAATATGCATCAAACCTGTATCATGGGTGATTACCTTAGCCGCTTGCTGTACCAAAGAAGCCGACTGACTTAGATTGAGCAACCCACAAGCAGAAAAAACGGAGGGCTGACCGACCTGCTCCACAATTTGCTGTGCAATGACAGCATCACTAGGACCGCCCAGCAAAATAACGGGCTGCCGCAATAGTTGACAAATAGCCACCAATTTGTGCATTGGCAAGCGTTTGGTCGCATGTTTCGCCCCGATGACCAAAGCTGTATAGGATTGATGATGGAGTTCGGGAAATAGTTGCGTAGGC
Source organism: Bacteroidota bacterium (assembly GCA_020631155.1). Classification (GTDB taxonomy): domain Bacteria; phylum Bacteroidota; class Bacteroidia; order Chitinophagales; family UBA2359; genus JAHDHV01. The sequence goes on from JAHDHV010000268.1 coordinate 4,975, forward strand.
TTCACCCGATCTTTTTCGGGAATAAAATAATCTAGTCCCTTGCCATCATTTTGCACCCCCAAAGGCGCGACCGCAGCAAGGTAGCGGTCAACAATGTGAACATCAGGCAGTTTATTCCATTTTAAATAAATAAGCAGCCATTTTTCTATATTTAATTTGTTAAATGTATAGTTTTTAACGCGCAATGCCTGTTTAATCAACCAAGTTCGTTGATTGTTGTGTAAGTCAATGATGCAATCAAACTGTTCTTTTTTCAATTCCTGTATGCACTGTTTTAAATCTCCCTCAAATAGATGTACTTTGTTAATATACGGATTTGTATGTACAATTGTTGCAAAGTTTTTTTTCACTAAAAAATGCAAGTGAACATCAGGCAATTGCAGTTTCAAGCATCGAATAACAGGCGTTGTTAATACAATATCGCCGATGGAACTTAGGCGGAGAAGGAGGATTTTTTTGGGAAGGATAGGCATTAAGTTAGTATTTCCTTTATGTGATCTATGAAAATTTTAAAATTTGGGTTTTTAGAGGCATATTTTTCGATGTTTTTTCCCTTTTTAAAGGGTTTTGACATTTTTTCGTAGTACTCCATTCGCTTTTCATCAATATAGAAGCCCTCTCGTTTTTTCAATACAGTATTTAATGTGCCAATGCAATTAACCATTTTTGCTGCTTTTGTTTTTTGGGTAAAATAAATTGGCAGGAGCCAACATTCGATTTCATTGACAGAAATAGCAAATACAATTTGATTTTGATAATCTTGGTAAAATTCATCACCAATTAATTCAATTAGTTTTAATTTAAAGGCTTCAACAGTTTCCTCTACAGATAGATTCTGGATGTTTATTTTAAATTCAGGTGGAACTTCGCCTCTAAGCATAAAATCAGTATCAATTTGAATGATGATGATGTCACAAAAAGCAAAGGCACCCTTAAAATCAGCAGATTGACAATATTTAAACACCTTATCCCAATTACCCGGTTCGTTTTCTTTGGGTTGTAATCTATTGATAAGCAGGTTTTTATCATTTGTTAGACCATACAGAATATTTTCTAGCACAACTTGGTCGGTCACTCCTTCGCTAATAATACCAAATGTTTTGTCCATCTTCTCCATCCTTTAAAAGTTTTTAGGTAAACCGCCGATATAGCCTCTAATAAAAGCTTCTGAAAGTCGAATACTTTCCACACCTTTTACTTTTTTAGGTGCTTCCACTCGCTTTGCAACAGTATGACCTTCAGAATTTCGATAGATGATAAAAAGGCGTTGATCGTCATCTGTGAGGTCTAAACCATCTAATATAGCTGGGTTGTGGGTGGTTAAAATAGCTTGTTTGTCGTTTTTTTTGGCTAAAATGGCTAATTGTCGGGTTAATTCTGAACACAATTTGGGATTTAGGGAGTTGTCAATATTATCAATTGCAAAAAACTTAGGTGTATAAGGACTGATGAATAAGGTGAAATAAAATAATAAGTATAAAAAACCTTCATTGGCACTTCTTTGATCAAAATAATCAATTTCTTGTAAATACTTATCTTTAATATTAATTCTTCTTTCTGTGAAAAATAAATCTTTAGGAATTTCAAAACCTTCAAACCAGCCAATTAGTCGCAATTTATCGCCAATTTCTGTTAATAATTCAGGCTTATTTTTATAAATCTCTACCAAATGTTTAAACAAACCTTCTCCACGAATACCCAATGGTTTTACCTGTCCTTCTTCCTCAAATCTTCGTAAAAAATAATTTTCAGGAGCATAGTTGTAGAAAGAGGAGAGGATGTTCCTTTCAAATATCACATTCAAGTACCTGCGATATTCCTTTTCCTGTTTTTGTCCTGTATACCTGTATTCTTCCGGTACAGGAACTACTTTTTCTAAGTTTGTTTTGAATCTTGTTTCAAATAATTTGTTTCTATAGCTTATATTTACAATAAATTCTGCTTTTTTTTCACTAAAAATAGAAATAACGGTATCTGAACCTTCATCTTCTTTTTGGCTGTTAAAAGCAGATTTCATTAAATGTGCCTCTGTTACCCTAATACCTCGCAAACTCATTAATCCTGTTGATAAATGAGTACTTCTAGTTTCAGCAATAATGCTACTAGAAGCAATCGCCTCTAAAATATTGGTTTTGCCACAGCCATTTTCCCCAATAAATACATTGAGTTTACCCAACTCCAATTCAAGGTCAACGATTGATTTATAGTTTTTTATAGCAATTTTGTGAATCATATTTGATATTATTGTGGACTAGGAACTCAAAAATAAATTAAATCGCTAACTTATTCAATTATATGAAGTAGAAATTGACATTGAAGCAAGCAATTAGATGTTTTGAAGAGAAAATGCTTTTTTGTATCTTATTCTTTTATTCTTTTTCAAAAAAAATAAAAAAATGAAAAATAATATACTTTTAATATCACTCCTACTAATAGTGTTAAGCAGTTGTAGGCCTAAAAAGGAAATTCCGAATACTACAATAGCAAAAAAAGATAGTATATCAGATACTTATATAGGTCTGGATTGTACCCTTAACAAAGATGTCAAAAAAGGCTTACCTCTTTATGAGGTTTGGGCATTAGTGGAAGATTCAAGATCCATGGTGGACGTAAGTTGGGGCTGTGAAATATTTGATAAAGATATTTATGAACGTTATGATATTCCTGCTGAGGCAGTAGCGGCTTGTGGCGGATGGGATGAGGAGGCAGGCAAAGCAAACTTTTTTTACCTCATTAAAGATCAGACGCTTGGCTATGTTATTTATAAAGGCTCTATGGACGTGGAAGCAGAGATAGAAGATTATGACTATAAAATAGTATATAAGTACCTAGACAAAATTAATGATACAACAGTAAAAGATTAAACCGCTCATTCTTAATACTTTAGCACAAAGCTAGTGCACAATTAAATAGTGCTTGGCACTTATGTTCGAAAAAATGAAAGAGTAGTGATGCATATCAAGAATATTTCCCCCCCCCCCCATAACTGCTGTCTTGTTGAAAAATAAAGTACTTGAAACACCTCTAAATATTCTCCTACTTTTCACTTAAAAATGCTTTTGTATATAAAAAAATTAAAAAAACTGATTGCTTTTCTTGTTTTTTAGAAAAAAGATACATAACTTATACTTTGATGTATTTTTTTTGTTCAAAAAAACAAATTTTTTATGAAAAGCACTGTTTACTTAATCCTATTGTCAATGTTGTTTAACCTAACAACATTATTTGCACAGAATACCATATCTGGCACCGTCTCCGATGCAGAAGGCGCATTAGTTGGAGCTACTGTTATCTTTAAAGATTTTGCCGTAGGCACTATTACCGATGTAGAAGGCTACTACACTGTAGCTGTTCCCGAAGGCGCAACTACGGTCGTATTTTCCTACATCGGCTATGTCACCAAAGAAATTGCCTTGGGTGGTTCTGATACCATCAATGTGGTATTAGAAGAAGGGCAAGAGTTAGACGAACTCGTTGTTGTGGGTTCAAGAAGTGGTGGAAGAACCAAGCTAGAATCCTCTGTTCCTGTGGATGTTATTGATGTAAAAGCCATTAG
>JAHDHV010000269.1 GCA_020631155.1 Bacteroidota bacterium
TTCTACTTTTAAAAAATACAAAAAGCAGAGCCATGAAATTAACGTTAAAAGTTTGGCGACAACAAAATAGTACGGCAAAGGGGAATTTGGAAACCTATCCTTTGGAGGGTATTGATGAGGATATGTCTTTCTTGGAAATGATGGATGTTTTGAATCAAAAATTGCTAAAGGAGAAGAAAGACCCTATTGCTTTTGATCATGATTGCCGTGAGGGGATTTGTGGGATGTGTAGTATGTACATCAATGGTCGTCCGCATGGTCCTAGCGATTTGACAACGACTTGTCAGTTGCATATGCGCTCGTTTAAGGATGGCGATACGATTGTGATTGAACCGTGGCGCGCGAAGGCGTTCCCTGTGCTTAAAGATTTGGTGGTAGACCGTTCTGCTTTTGATGCCATCATTCAGGCGGGGGGCTATGTGTCAGTAAATACGGGCAATGCGGTAGACGGCAATTCTATTCCAATTGATAAAGCTCTGTCGGACAAGGCGATGGATGCGGCGGCTTGTATCGGTTGCGGTGCTTGCGTTGCGGCTTGTGTCAACTCTTCGGCGATGTTGTTTTTGAGTGCCAAAGTAGCACATTTGAATATGTTACCACAAGGTCAGCCCGAAAGCAGACGGCGCGTATTGCGAATGATGAACGCTCATGATGAGGCTGGTTTTGGCAGTTGCACAAATACGGAGGCTTGCGAGGCGGAATGTCCGAAGGGTATTTCTGTGACGAATATCGCCAAATTGAATCGCGAGTATTTGGCGGCTTCGCTTGCTTCGGAGGAGCAGGTGTAAATGAGACGGGAGATGTGAGACAGGAGATGTGAGATTTCGGATATGGGATTTTATGATTTCGGATGTGGGGGTTGTGATTTAATATGTAAATTTAAGTGTCATTTCAGGGTGTAAAAATGCCTATAGATGGCGTAATGATAAGAAAGGCATATGGTTTTTGAGTGAAAATCATATGCCTTTTTTTGTGTTTGTTTGATAAAATCGGGAAAATAGTTTAATTTTATTTTCTGCGTATTTTTTTGAAAAAATATACAAGTAATGCGTATTACAGATTTAGAATTAGAAAATTTTCGAGGTTTTAAAAAATTGCATCTACAATTTGATCCGAATCAGCAAACTCATGTTTTGGTGGGAATTAATGGGTCAGGTAAAACTAGTATTTTGGATGCTATAGCAATGCTTTTGATGCATATTGTACAACCACTAACTTCAAATTCAAAGTCATACAAAAATCCTTTTTATTTAACAGATGACGACATTCAAATAGGGGCAAAGTCTACTCATAATAAATTTACCATAAACTTTCTTGAACAAAATACACTGGGTTTCATAAAAAAGGAAGTATATAGTAATAAATCCGCTTATGCTTATGAAAATTTTAAAACATTAGTAAGTTTCTTAAATGAGCATTTATTGAACAATGCACAATTTAATTTACCAATTCTTGTTTATTATCAGTCTAATAGACATCTTATATCTCCAACTTCAAAGAAAAAAACGACAGAAACCTATAACCATGAACAGTTTTACGCTTATAAAAATGCTTTTTCAGCTCAAAAAAGCGATTTTTCTACCTTTCTTAATTGGTTTATTAATGAAGAAAACTTTGAAAATCAGGAAAAAATTGTTCGACAAGATTTTACTTTTGAAAGTAAAAACCTATCTACTGTTAGAAGTGCAGTTAAACATTTTTTAGAAATATTAAAATCGGAAACATTTTCCAGTTTGCGAATAAAAAGACAAAGAAATGGGCATAGTTCTTTCCGCTCCTTACGATTGTCCTCCTATTTAGTTATTTCAAAAGATGGACAAGAATTAACTTTAGATCAATTGTCAGATGGGGAAAAATCCTTATTACTGATTGTGGGGGATATTGCACATCGTTTGGCGATTGCGAATCCGTCTTTGGAGCAGCCTTTGAATGGGGAAGGCATTGTATTGATTGATGAGTTGGAACTGCATTTACATCCTCAATGGCAGCGATTGGTGGTTGCCGCGCTCGAAAAAACATTTCCCAAATTACAATTTATCGTTACCACTCACTCGCCACAGGTATTGAGTTCTGTTAAAAGAGCGGGTTTGTTTATTCTCAAAGACTTTCAATTGGTGGAATCGCCGCCCATTTATGGTAGAGATAGCAATTCAATTTTGTATGAAGCGATGGAAGTCGAAAAACGCCCTCGACAGATGCAGGCAAAAATCAACCAACTGTTTGAACTGATTGATGATGAAACAAAACGGCAGGAAGCCAAGAAATTGATGGATGAATTGATGCTTGATTTAGGAGAAAATGATCCAGATATACAACATGCTCAGTCTGTTATTGATTTTTTGTATGAGGATTAGTTACTAGACGGGAGACTTGAGACAGGAGACTTGAGACTTGAGACGGGAGACTTGAGACAGGAGATGTGAGACAGGAGATGTGAGACAGGTAATTGAGATAAGTAACTGACTATTAATGATTTATCGTTTTATTTTTTGTATTTATGAAACACATTATCAAAGGAAAAGAGCCCGAATCGCTGAAAACATATAGAACCCAAACAGATGGAGCAAGTTATGATGGTTATAGGGAGAAAGACGATTTGCGAAAAGCATTATTGGAAGAACAGGGCTATATTTGTTGTTATTGTATGGGAAGAATTAAGGACCCAACTAGTGAGTTTATGAAAATTGAGCATTGGAAACCACAAGATTTGTGCAAAAGTTTAGAAGATTTAGATTATAGTAATTTATTGGCTGCTTGTTTAGGTAAAAGTGGCACTGTTCGACATTGTGATACAAAAAAACATGAGACACCAATTAGCATACATCCTGCCGATCCACAGCGGAATTGTGAAGATTTGATAAACTATACTGCTAATGGCATTATAAAGTCACAAAATCCTGATATACAAAAAGATATTGATGTAACACTTAACCTAAATGCTCAAACTTTACGAGATAATAGAGTGAACGCATTAAAGCGTATGCTAAAGCTCATCAAGCCAAATAGACAAAATTCCAAGCAATTTTTACAAAGAAAAGTAGTCGAATTAAATAGCAAGCAAAAAGGTAAATTTCAACCATATTGCCATTTTATTAGTTCTTTTTTACAAAAAAGGCTAGACAGACTAAACAAAAAATCATAAATTTTACATCAACTTCCAACATTCCCACATAATAACAAATACCTCTTCCCAAAAATAGAGAAGAGGTACTTGCTAAACATACAAAATTGTACATCTTGTATCTTAAATCTTGTATCTTAAATCTTGTATCTTAAATCTTGTATCTTGTATCTTAAATCTTATGTCTTACATCTATCAAACTACCTTCGATAACTCGCTGTATAGGTTTTCACATTACCCACACCATCCTCTACAACCAGCCTGAAAGTATGTTTTCCTTTGCCTGTTTTTTCATCAAACCAGTGTCGAAGGCGAGCATATTTTGCATCATATTCCATCAATACCCAGCGGCCGTCCACATAGCCATTATAGGATTTGATGCCTGATAAATTGTCCGAAATTTTCACCGTAATGGTCGAATTTTTAGCCATATTCTTACCCGGTTTAATGGTGATGGGTCGAATTTTAGGGGCTTGTGTATCCGTTGTAATGTAATAAGTGCCAAAGTCTCTTGTTCTTGCCTTCAAAAAGTCACCTTCCCAATTTCCGCCAATGGATTTTTTCCTACCCCTTGTATCCTTATAGACAATCACCGCTTTGCTGCGTAGTTCGGCAGGTAAATAGCGCGCTTTAATTTTGATGTCAAAATATTTTTGCACTGCCGTTTTATTATTATGAACTTTGTGATACAGAGAATAAACACCTTTCGTTTCGGCGGAAGGCGCGGAACTGCTGTATTTAAAATAAAGGTCATTGTAGAAACTACCATAGGGAAAATAGAGGTGAATTTGATCTCTATCAAAATAATTATCTACCGCATAGCTAAACATAGCATCATGTGATGGAGGCTTTATGGTTACCTTTTTGCTAGGGCTGTATTTGAGGTTAAACGACAAGCGCGAACTATTGCCAGCCAAATCTCTAACAATAAACATCATTTTGTGGGTTTGCCCATCTGATAAATCAATGATGCCCCTATTGATCACATTTTTATAAGCACTCAACAAATTATTTGGCTCAATAAAACATTTTTGCAAATTTCCGCCCCCTGTACGCTTTAATTTATAGTCCAAATGATTGTTGATATAGCGCGTTTCGGCAAAGCTAATGCGCTCTACATCAAAGCTATATATCTTGTTTCCATTTTCTAAAAGATCAATACTGTAAATGCCATTTAGATTGTTAGCTGCATTTTGTTTGTCATAGGCTTTGATGCCCAAACCAATGAGGGGAGTACTGACATTAAAGGTATAGCGAGGCAATTTATATACCCCTTTTTCCTTCTTAGTGCCAAACACTCTAGGCCCAATAAACAGATTTTCCGAAGCCATATTGTAAATGCCAATAGACTGAATCAGTGGGGTGCGCGTATCGCTAATTTTGTAACCAAAAAGCAAAGGGTTAATGGCTTCTTGTGTTTGGCTATCTCGGATTTCAAAATGCAAATGTGGAGCCGAAGAACTGCCTGAGTTTCCTGATTTGGCAATTACCTGTCCTTTTTTCACATATAAAACACCGGGGTCTACATTTTCGTCTAATTCAAAGCTTTGCAAACTATACTGTCGGTCTTTTACATACTGACCAATCGTGCCTTGAAATTTTTGTAGGTGTGCATAAACGCTGGTGTAACCGTTGAAATGCTCCACATACAAAGCATTGCCGTACCCTCCGGGCGACACCTTAATGCGTTTAATATACCCATCGGCAATGGAATAGATATTTTTACCTTCTACGCCTTTGGTTTTGCAGTCCAAACCTGCGTGAAAATGATTGTTACGTAACTCGCCAAAGCTACCCGATAGTATCAACGGAATGTCTAGTGGCGAGCGAAAATAATTTTGAGGGTAGTTGTATTTTGTAGGAACAGCCGCCGCCGAATAGTGATGTTTCTTAACAACAGGCATTTCTTTGATAGGTTCATAGTGCATACAGCTAGAGGAAGCTGTAGCTTCTAAAGTAGTGAAAAGTGAACAAAAAATAATGAAAAAAAGTAAAAGCAACGAAAAGACGTATCGTTTTTGAATACAACTCATATAACTGGATTTATTTAAAAATAGTGGAATTGGTTTACTGTTTAATAGTTTGGAAGGTTTTAAGGTTAAAAAGTTGCAAAGTTTTTTTATAGAAAAAAAAAATCAGAGTTTGGACTAAATTGGCTTGTAGCTGTATTAACTTATTAGTTACAAATAAATGCATTTTTTGAACTTTGTATACTTTTGGCTAAAAGAATATTAGGTATTGAGGTTAAATTTGATATAAAAAATAAAAACCTTATAACTTTGCAACCTTCCAAACTCTAAAAATGTTTAAATTAGCTACAAATCCTTTCCCATAAAGACTTAGTGAGAAAGAATTTCATTGCATTACCCCCTAAATAATGGCTACATTTTGACCTAGTATTAGGAAAACAAATCAACAGTGAAGTTTAACAATCCTTAAAGTTCAGGTTCATTTTTGTTATGGAATCAGCTCTGTCCTCTAGCTTCCAAGTCCTGTTCAGTAGTTAATCCAAGCGTTTCCACCAAAGCTTTAGCCTTCAATAACAACTCCTCAAATTCCGATTCAGGGTCGGAAAGAGCAGTAATTGCGCCGCCTGTGCCAATGCTGATGCCCGAAGGTGTGCAAACGGCAGTGCGAATCACAATATTTAAATCAGCCGTACCATTCAAACCAAAATAGCCAATTGCCCCCGAATAAATACCTCGAGCCCTGCCTTCCAATTCATCAATAATGGACATCGTGCGAATTTTAGGCGCGCCTGTCATAGACCCACCCGGGAAAGCATGTTTTACAGCATCTACCGCATTAATTGAAGCTTTCAAATGTCCACAAATTGTACTCACCATTTGGTGTACACTTGCATAGCTTTCTATTGCCATTAGCTTTGAAACCTCCACGCTTCCGACTTCGCAAACTCGTCCTAAATCATTTCTCAATAAATCCACAATCATTAAATTTTCTGCCCTATCTTTTTCGCTATTCGCCAATTGTTCTTTCAACAATAAATCTTCCAAAAAGGTATCTCCACGCCTTGCCGTTCCCTTTATCGGCTTGGATTCAATCCATCTATCCCTATCTATTTTTAAAAAACGTTCAGGCGAGGAGCAGGCAACCGACAATGTGCCAAAGCGCAAAAATGCAGCATAAGGGGCAGGACTTTGTTTTCGCAGGCGATTGTAAAATGCTAATGGGTCAGTAGTTTGTGTTGAATATAATTCATTTGTTAAACAGATTTCATAGCTTTCTCCCTGTCTAATTTTCCCCATACAAGACTGAATATCAGCTATATAACTGCGTTTATCTTTATTTAATTTACAAGGTATTTCATTCAATTTATTTTGATTAAAAAAAGGTCTTATCGCAGGTAAATCCCACAATTTTTTACTCATATTGTCCAGCCATTTGTTTGCCTTTTCCGCTTCATTTTTTCGTCCTACATAGACTAAAAAAGTCGTTTTTGTTTCATGATCAAAAGCGATTAATTGATCGGCAAATAGAAAGGTAGCATCAGGAAAAGGGGAGGCGTGTGCTTGTTGTCCGCCACATTCGGCTTTGAGTTCATAGCCTAAATAGCCAACAAAACCACCGTTGAAATCGAAGGGCAGTTCATTTGAAGTACATTTTCTTTGGGTGAGTTCGCTTCGCAAATAATCAAAAATACTTTGAGATAACCGCTTTTTAGTGCCATTTGAATATTCAACTATTACTTCATTATTTGTAATTTTATAACTGATAATCAAACTATTATCACCTTTACTGCCCCCCATAAAAGAAAAACGTGATAGGTCTTTTTCTACTAAACTACTATCCAGCCAAAAAGCGTTTTTATCTTCTTTAAAAAAATGATTAAATACTTTTTCTGGTTCAGGAAAAAAGGCTAATTGTTTGCTAAATACCTTCCATTCATTATTGGAAATAAGTGTTTTTTCTTTTTTACGAAAAATGCTTTTCCTTTTTGTATTATTATTTTTTTTATATATAAGCAAAGTATTACTTTGTTGATGATATTGTTGTGTAAGGGTAGTAAAATTGCGAAGTAATTGCGCGCCAAAATCTGTACAAATAGATTCTGGATGAAACTGTACTCCCCACAAAGGACGGTTTTGATGTTGTAAGGCCATAATTAGCCCATCTTTTGTCCAAGCAGTAACTTTTAAGCAGTTGGGAAAATATTGATTATCAACGATTAAGGAATGATAACGAACCGCCTCAAAACCTTGTGGAATACCAGTAAATAAGCCCTCGCCTTGATGGTAAATCGCACTTGTACAACCATGCATAACTTCTGGTGCAAGTATTACTTTTCCACCAAAAATCTGTGCTATTCCCTGATGTCCTAAGCAAACGCCCAATAAAGGCACTTTTGTCTGTTCAATAGCCCGTTTACACATGCCAAAATCCTTACTATTTTTAGGATGCCCAGGGCCTGGCGAAAGAACAATATTATCAAAGGTCAATTTTTCCACCTCCTCCCAAGTCATTTCGTCATTGCGAATCACTATCGGTTCACGCCCATTGATGGCGGCGAGCAATTGGTAGAGGTTAAAAGTGTAGGAATCGTAATTATCAATAATTAGGGTCTGCATAAAGTTTGGCTTTTTAACTTAGACGTAAGAGATGAGATAGGAGACTTTTGGATTTCGGATGTAATTTTTGCTCATTGATTCGTGATTCGTAGATCAGTGATTCGTAAACATAAATATAGCATCTCAAATCTCCTGTCTCTTAATTAGACAAATAAAGCAATTTAAGCAGATTTGTTGGAGCATTTGCACACATATTTTTCCTAAGTAACGGTTAAAAAATAAGTTATGCATTTAGGCACAGTTCTTTTGTTTTGCTATAAGGCGTAAAACGTAGGCATAGCACCAAAGCTACGGCGAGGCTTTACAACGCAATAGCAAAACAAAAGAACAAGCATAAACAGATAAGTTATTCTTTATCCGTTACTAAATATTCTAAAAAATAAAAAAAGTAATCGCCACTATTTTTTTATAGAAAAAAAAGTTGATTAACTTTATGTGTTGTATAAGTTTGAAAGGTTCAAAAAATTGGCAAAGTTGTGAGATTAAAAAGTTGATAAAAAGATTTTAGAGTTTGAAGCTAAGTTGGCTTTTCGCCTTTTACTTTATTGACTAAAGTAATAGTTATTTAATTTAATTTTGTATATTTCTAATTAACAATCCAAAAGGCGTTATTTTTAATTCTTATTGAAAAAAGTAAAAACTTTAAAACCTTGTCACTTTGTAACTTTCCAAACTCCAAAACCTTCCAACCTCCAAAAAAATCAACAACTCAACAATTTTAAGTAACCCCACAAAACCACATTCTTATGGGTAGCGAAAAAGTATATTTACCAACTAAAAAACAACTTCAATTATTTTTGGTAGATTTGTTGAAAGATGTT
>JAHDHV010000009.1 GCA_020631155.1 Bacteroidota bacterium
TGTTCTACTTTCATTTAGCTAACATTTTGTTATTCCCTAAATCCTTGACACACTCATAAAATCTTTTTATCCGTTAAAGGAACTAAAAAAGGCATTTATGGAGTTATATTCAACATATCTTCAACCAAAAAAAGACAAATATGCCCCAAAGTAGTCAAGCACCCACAACATTATCTTTTTCCAAAGTGCTATCTAGCCTTGAAGTTATTGGATTATTATCCATATTTTTATTGCCAGCCTATTACTATGGTAGCTTACCTGATTTAGTGCCTAGTCATTATGGTTTTAATGGATTACCTGATGCTTATGCTAAAAAAAGGATGATTTGGTTTTTACCTGCCATGACAATTGTTACATATATATCATTGTTGATTGGCATCTATATACTAAAAATTCAATTGAATAATAAAAATTTTCCACAAGAGATAAAAGCACAACTAGATGCTTCTGTTGACATGATGAAAAGTTTGAGATTATTTATAATATTTTTGTTTCTGTATTTAACCTATTCAAATATTCAAGTAGCTTTGGGTAATGCTGTTGGCTTAGGAGCTTGGTTTACAGTTGTTGTTGTAGTCGGAATACTTGGAATATTAGGTTACTTTTTAATCGTTAGAATAATAACGCAAAAGCCTAGTTAAGTTTATGTTTAACAAATAGCCTCGCTTACGTTTTTAATAAATCATTTTTTTAGGTATTGAAATTAAATTACTGGTATAAGTAGCTGTATATAATAAGGTGTTTGCGTTTGGTGAAGTGTTTTTGAAAAAATATGAATAAAAAACTGGTATATTATTGATTATTTTAGTATCTTTGCTCCGTAAAAATCAACACAAAGTATGCTATTAAATTTTCATACTATTAAAGTGTGTTTTTAAAAATTTTAATCTAAAAAAATGAACAATTCAATTTTAAGAGTTACATTTTACTTATTTGTGTTTGTTTTTTTTCTTTCCTGTGCTAAGGAAGATAATAATACACTGACAGAGGAAACAAATCTTGAAGAGCAAAGCAATCAAGAGGAAAATACATCAGAAGGTGTACATATAAACATCAGTTTGACAGATGCGCCAATAGATTTAGATGCAGTGAACATTGATATTCAAAGTATTGAGCTGAAAACTGATATTGGACAACATAGTTTACAAACAGAAGCAGGCATCTATAATCTTTTGGAATTACAAAATGGCGTGAAAACGCTACTTTCACAAGATACTGTGGAGTTTTCTTTCTTAAAACAAATTCGCCTGATTTTGGGAGAAAACAATACCGTAGTAGTAGATGGGGAAACCTTTAACCTCCGCACGCCAAGCGCAGAACATTCAGGGCTAAAAATCATTGTTAATCTACCTGTAGACAGCCTAAAGGAAATGGCATTTGTCATAGACTTTGATGCCAAAAAATCCATTAAGCAACTAGGAAATGGTGAATATTTGTTAACACCAGTTCTGAAAATAATTAGCTTTAATGGGAGACCATTTACAAATGGAGATGACGATGGAGACGATGATGATGACGATGATGATGACGATGATGATGATGGAGATGATGACGATGATGATGGAGATGATGACGATGGAGATGATGACGATGGAGATGATGACGATGGAGACGATGATGACGATGATGGAGACGATGACGATGGAGATGATGACGATGATGACGATGATGACGATGATGACGATGATGGAGATGATGACGATGATGGAGATGATGACGATGGAGACGATGATGATGATGATGAAGTACAACTAACAGAGGAGCAGATAGTTGCAATTTTAAGCAATTATGCTGGCTATGAATGGGATGAGGCAGAGACTAAAAAATCCTGTTTATTAGGTGATTATATATTGATAGAGTTAGAAGCAATTGATAGTAATACTGAGCCTGACGAATTGAAATTGTTGGCGGATGCCGATGCGAATGTAATAGGGGAGGTGGTGAAAATACCAAAAAGTGAATTGCCAGATGCCATTCAAACAAACATAACAACAGACTTTTCAGAATATACAATTAGCAATAAGAATTATTTAATGGTTATGAGTGATGGGGCGATGTATTATTCTGTTAATTTAAAAAATCCACCTGAAAAATTGACTTTGTATTTTGATGCTAATGGCGACTTACTGTGTAGAGAGTAATTTTTTGCTAGAAATCAGCTATTAGAATGTAGTCTTTAAACCTATTTGTTTGATTATCAGGTAAATAGATAGGCTATTTGTTTTTTGAACAAAAACTATTTATATGTTTAATATAAAATAATAAATTAAAGTAAATCCGATTTCCAATCACATAATATTAATTAATTGGAAATCGGATTTTTTAGATTAACAGTGAACTCTTGCCAAAAAACGAAATCCTTTTTTGTCATTTTTAGTTCTTTGCCTATTTTTGCTTCATGAAAAAAAATAAGCAGAAAAATAAACGGGCAACTCAACATAAAACCTCTTCTTCCAAACGAAAAAAAGCCACTCAACAAAAGCAGCCGCAAAGCTTCTTCCAACGACACAAAATGGCTTTATTAACCCTATTCTCTTTGGGGTTTTTGTTGTACATCTATACTACTAGCTTCGATTATGTACTAGATGATCGTTTGTACATTATTGCCAATAATCACACCCAAAAAGGCTTTGCAGGGATTCCTGATATTGTGATGAATGAAAGTTTGCATGGCTTTTTTGGAGAAACCAAAGACCTATTGGTTGGGGGGCGTTACCGACCGCTTGCCATCATCACCTATGCCATTGAGTATCAGTTGTTTGGGGCGAAACCTGGATTAAGCCACTTTATCAATATCATTCTTTATGCTTTAACAGGCATCTTGTTATTTCGCCTTTTGCATCGGCTATTGCCACCCGATCCGACAAAGCATCAAAAGTGGTATTTGACGCTGCCTTTTGTGGCCACTGCCTTATTTTTAGTGCATCCATTGCACAGCGAAGTTGTTGCCAATATTAAAGGGCGAGTAGAGATATTGGCTTTATTAGGGGCTTTGTATACGCTTTATTTGTCCTTAAAATTTATTGATACTAAAAAAGTTAAATACCTGATATTTAGCGGGATTACCTTCTTTTTAGCTTTGACTTCCAAAGAAAGTGCGATTACTTTTGTGGCGATCCTTCCACTCACTTTTTACTTTTTTTCCAAAGCTTCTATCAAAGATACCGTAACGGCTATGATGCCTATAGGTATAGCTACAATTGCATTTTTAGCGATTAGAACCGCCGTTTTGGGGTATTTTATAAGCAGTGGAACCAAAGTTACCGAGCTACTCAATGATCCTTTTTTGGAGGCAACTGTTGCCGAAAAATTTGCCACTATCTTCTATACATTAGGTATTTACATTCAATTACTTTTCGCGCCTATCACCCTCACCCATGACTATTATCCCAAACAAATACCGATTATCAATTGGGCAGATTTGCGCGCCATTATTCCACTTATTTTGTATGTAGCAATGGGTTTATATGCACTTTGGGGGCTACGCAAAAAAAATGTCGTTGCCTATGGAATTGCTTTTTATTTGATTACTTTTTCGATTGTTTCCAACGTATTTTTCCCAATTGGTGCCTTTATGAATGAGCGATTTATGTACATTCCTTCCGTTGGTTTTTGTTTGATATTGGGTTATTTAATTACAAGAAAATTGCCTGCTTGGTCAGAAAATTGGCCGAAACTTTCTTATAGTTGGCCAATCATACTTACAGGTGTATTATTATTTGCCTATTCACTGCGAACTTTAGCACGTTTACCTGCTTGGAAAAGCAATCAAACCCTTTTCTTAACAGACGTTCACAATTCTCCCAATAGTACAAAAGCCAATACTTCGGCAGGGGGCACATTGATAGAGGGTTCAAGTCCGAAACCACCTTCTAAAAAGCGCACTACCGATATGCAAAAAGGGATTCGATATTTAAATAAAGCCCTAAAAATTTATCCTGATAATAAAGATGCGCTGCTATTATTGGGGGGAGCGCATTTTGATTTGAATAAAGATTACGATAATGTATTTAAGGCCTATTACGAACTATTATCTACCAATCCAACGCATGTACAGGTGCATCGTGCTTTGTCTATTATGTCGGAGACGGAGGAGGATGTGGGTAATGCGAAAAAGCTGGTTAATTTTTACGAAAAAAAGGTATTGCCTTTAAATCCTACAACAGCAACTCCTTATGATGCTTTAGGGGTATTGTACGGTAAAAAACTCAATAATCTGGAACAATCTATCAGCTATTTTAAACAAGCTTTGACTTATGATGATCATGAGGTAGGGACTTACCACGATTTGGCGGTCGCCTATGGAATGCAAGGCAGGTTTGAAGACGGCCTAGCAATGGCCAACAAAGCATTGGAGCGTGACCCGGGTAATGCCAAAACATATTTAAATATTGCCATTACTTATCAAAAAATGGGGCAAAACGAAAAAGCAGAAGAGTACTTCCAACAAGCTTTTCAATTAGACCCTAACTTAAAACAGCATTAAAGTTTTAGAGTTTGGAAGGTTACAAAGTTACAAGGTTTTAAGGTTTTTTATTTTTTTAAAATAAACCCATAACCACAAACTCACAACCACAAACTCACAACCACAAATCCACAACCACTAAACCAAATTATGTTAAAAAACAAAAAAGTAGTAGTAGTCATGCCTGCTTATAATGCAGCGAAAACACTGGAAAAAACCTATCAAGAAATTCCTTTTGATATAGTAGATGAGGTCGTTGTTGTAGATGATGCGAGCAGCGACAACACTGTGGAGGTAGCCAAACAGTTGGGCATTCAACATGTTATTCGCCATGATAAAAACAAAGGATATGGTGGAAATCAAAAAACCTGTTACAATAAAGCATTAGCATTAGGTGCAGATATAGTCATTATGGTGCATCCTGATTATCAGTATACCCCCAAACTCATTCCTTCGATTTCACACATCATTGCCAACGAACTCTACCCTGTTGTATTGGGGTCGCGAATTTTAGGCAAAGGTGCATTGATGGGCGGAATGCCTATTTACAAATACATCGCTAATCGACTGTTAACCTTTTTTCAAAATGTAGTGATTGGGCAGAAACTATCCGAATACCATACTGGTTATCGCGCTTTTTCCAAAGAAGTTTTGGAAAGCATTAACTACGAAGCCAACTCTGATGATTTTATTTTTGACAATCAAATGCTGTCACAAATATTTTACGCAGGCTTTGAAATCGCCGAAATTACCTGTCCCACCAAATATTTTACCGATGCCTCTTCTATCAATTTCAAACGCAGTTCCATTTATGGATTAGGGGTACTCAAAACGTCTATCATGCACCGTCTACAACTCTGGGGATTGACAAATTTTGAGATTTACAAAGAAAAATAGGAGTACTACCTAACTATCCTGAAATTCCAAATTAAGGTATGTTTCATTTTCTTCCTAACACTTTGGTTGTGAGATTGCCTTTTTAGACTTTTGGCTTTTCAGCTGTTAGAAATTAGCGATTAGAGTTCAGAAATTGGAAATTATTTTTTGAACTTCCTTTTAGCTATAAGTTTTTGATTATTAATTCTATAAGAACAGTAACAGCTAAAACCGCTGACAGAACTCATTCAAAAAGATACTAAAAAGCCAAAAAACGAATCTACGAACTGTCAAAGTAGCCATAAACTGTTAGGTAGACAAACACTGTATTTGAATGAGTGTGTCAAGAAAAGAGGGAAATCGAATAATAACAGCTTTTGCCTTAATCTTAAAAAGTCTCCCTTTCCCTACGTTTTTTTCTTTTTGCTTGATAAAAATAGTAAGGACGTAATGCATTACGTCCCAACGACGATGAAACTTTTTCGCTAAAAATTGGAATAAAACGCTAAAATCTCCTAAGGTGATACTCCTTTTTTTGTCAAGGTAAATATCTGATAATCAGAGGATTAAAGTTTGAGTAAAATTCGGTGGATTCTTAAAATCCGTATCACTGCGGATATTTCTTAACGAGTTTTATTCCAATTTTCTTAACGCAAAAACTTTCAAGGTCACTGCTAAAAACTAAGAAAAAAATGATATTTTGTTTTTGGGAAAAGTAAATATTCATCGTTCATTTAACACAATATTTTGCGATTCCCTAAATCCTTGACACACTGTATTTGAATCATATCCAAATTAAGTAGGTAGACAAAATTAAACAACCATTGAATTTGTTTTAGAATATTGAAAGTGAATGAATTATCTCATGTCTTGAATCTTATGTCTAAGTACTTATTTCCTGTTTTATGTCTTAAACTTTGTTTATTTATGAAAAAGATCATTCAATTATTTTTATTTACTCTATTTTTAGCATGTAGTTTTTCTTGCAATCAAAAAGTTCGTGTAGAACGCCCTCCAACCCCAGTTGATACCAACAAATGTCCGCCGGGATACTATGGCAATGACTGTCAACTTATTGACTGCTCCATAGTAGATTGTCCTGTCAATGCCATTTGCAATAAAGACGGCAGCGGCACCTGTAGCTGTGAAGATGGTTACGATGCCGAAATAGACAATCAGGGGGATTATATTTGTAACACCCCTAGCCGCAACAAATTTGCAGGTAACTATGTTGGCAGTGATGCCTGCTCCGTATCCGAAGACAGCGATACCTACCTTTGTGTTATCAGAGCGAATAGCGAGGATATTAAAGAGTTTTATATGGATAATTTTGGGGGATATAGTGTTAGCATCAAAGCCCTTGTTAGCGATGAGGTTTATTTTACCATTCCACCACAAGACGCTGGAAAACTTCGCTTTGAGGGATTAAGCTTAGGCACCTACAACCCTAGTGCAAGAAGTATCCAAGTATCTTATCGGGTAGGCATTATAGGGGAAGGCATAGGAGAAGAATGTCAAATGTTATTACGTGTAAAATAGGCCTGCTCCAAATAGGGTATTTTTCAACCAAACAGTTTGTACCTACTTTGATAGTTCGTGGATTCGTGATTCGTGATTCGTTTTTGGACTTTTGATTTCTTTTTAAACGAGTTCTATAACGAAGGCTTTAGCCGTCATAGTAGTTACAAATATTTAGCAGTTAGGGGCATCTGTAAAATCTTTCGCAGTCAACTCAAGCAGACCAGTTAATTGTTGTAACACCAACTCATTAGTAGCTACCTACTGCTCATATCTCATATCTCAAGTCTCATATCTCAAGTCTCATATCTCAAGTCTAATGTCTAATATACCATTGTCATTTAACAACTTGTTCGCTTTAACAACTGATATTCGCCCTGTTTTTTAAAATCCCGAATAGACATACCAGTATACCGTTTAAAGGTTTTGGAAAGATGACTGACATCGGTAAAACTCAGTTCGTCAGCAATTTCGGAGAGGGTATAATTAGAGTTAAGCAAGCGAATTTCGACCAATTTCAGTCTGGTTTTGATGATGTATTCTCGGAGGGACATATTTACTTTTTTGCGGAAAAATTCACTCAAATAATTAGGAGACAGTAAAAAGGTTTTTGCCAATTGTTCCACCTTTAATAAATGCGGTGCGCTGATGTGCTCATTAATATAGCCCAGTAATTTGGTGATGCGCTCGTCATTTTCGGTCGTTGTTGCTACTTCATAAAATGAACTTTGTTTAATATTACGCAATAGGATTTCCAAAATGCTGGTCATAAAACTTTTAATCAGTGCCATAGAAGTTGTCCCATAATTTCGATTTTCTTTTAATATCAAATCAATGAGGGTGTGAATGTGTTGTCGGTCTAATTCACTGTGGATAATATCACCGGGCAGTTGATTATAATTGGATAAAATATAGGCAGCCTCTTTAAACCACTCGTATCGCTTTACCCCATCGCGCGTATTTGTATGGAAAAAATTAGAAGTAAATTTTAAAAAAACAAATTGAGAAGGCTCGTCAATTTGGAAAGAATGACATTTTAAAGGCGGTAACAAAAACAAACTTCCCTTTTTATAGGCATATTCATTATAATTGATACACTGTGTTCCTAGACCTTTTTTTATTAATACCAACTCAAAAAAGTTGTTTTTAACAGGTCGTTGCTGCCATTCGCTCAATTTAATTTCTTGTACATCAAAAGGTTTATAGGCTTCAATAACTCGCATAATGTTCGTGTTTTTAGCAAAAATAGCTAAAAAAACCACTATTTTTACTCATTTTGCAATTAAAAACCTTTAAAAATACCAAAACAACCATTTTTTTTACCTAAACACAGAACATAAAGTAGCCCATCTTTGCATGACTTATCATTTAAAAAAATAAGAAAGTTATGGCGAATCAATTAACTATTGTAGCTAGAATTTTGGCGAAAGCCGAAAAAAGAGCATTAGTAATGCGGAAATAATAAGTTGAACCATAAAGCCAAAGTAGTTTTGCTTTGTACAAGGCGAAAAACGTAGGCATAGTGGAGCTCTGGCGAGGCTTTTCAACGAAGTACAAGGCAAAATAACAAAGGCGACTGGTTCAACTTATTATTGTAGAATTACTTAGTCAAATCAGAATTATTAAAACTGATTGAGACCACAAGGGCAGAAGAAGGTTGTATTAACTATGACCTGCATCAAGACAATCAAAATCCCAATTTATTTTTGTTTTACGAAAATTGGACAAGTCGCGAATTATGGCAGGCACATATGGGCAATACACATCTGGCGGACTATATGAAAGCAACAGAAGGCGCAGTAGAGGATTTTACCCTAAACGAAATGACAATAATTGGATAACTTTTGTGTACCCTTTTGAATTATTTTCAAATAGTAGAGTAAATAAAAAAACCTTACCTTTAGCAAAAACACATAATAACAGTCAAAAACCAAAAATAACAAGCATGACCCCACAAGACTTTATCAAAAATTACGAAAAAGCATTAGCAACACAAGACTGGAAAAACGTTGCTCCACTCATGGCAGAACAGGCGAGTGTCACTTTTTCCAATGGAGTCGTTCACATGGGAAAAGCAGCCGTAAAAATGGCGTTTGAGAAAAATTTTGCCTTAATCAAAAACGAAGCATATAACATTAGCAATGTTCGATGGTTATTATTGGGCGAAACAACGGCAGTTTATTTATTTGAATTTTCGTGGAAAGGCATCATCAATGGTAAAGCTGCTGGCGGAAATGGCATAGGAACATCCGTATTGATTCGAGAGCAGGATAAATGGGTTTTATTGACAGAGCATCTTGGGAAGTAAGTGCCAAGCACTATTTAATTGTGCACAATTTTGTGCTAAAGTATTAGAAATGAGTAGTTTAGTCTTTTACTATTGTAACATTAATTTTGTCTAGGTACTTAGAATAGGAGATTGAAGACAATGGGAGCTATCAAATACCAAAAATTATTTGTATTTTTACCATAAAAAACGCAAAGTTTGAGCACTTTTTTACCAAAAATTATAAAAAAGACCATGAAAGTAGGGGAGTTAAGAGAAAAACTGGCCAAATTAGAAAAAAAAGAAATCATCCAAATTGCTTCAGAATTTTACAAACTGATTCCTAAGGCTAAAAAAGAAGACTATGATTTAGATTCATACATCAATAATCCTTCCAGCAAAACAAAGAAGAATACAACAAGGGCGACCCTAACTTTGGAGGACTTAGACGAAGCAGTAACATCATTTATTGAGAGTGCTAGAGCTCTGTATTACTTAATGCCGAATAGAGTTGTTCCCAAAAAAGAACGATCTACATGGCGGTTTAAGGTGAAAAAATGGCATAAGGAGTTAACAAATACGAAACGAAAAGATAAAGACTTAGCCAAACAATCAAAACTGTTGACTAACCTTTACGAATTATTGTGCGAAGCTTGCACCTCTCAGTATTTTACCGCTTATGATCCCTTTCAATCAGTAGGTGTCGAGCAAACTGTTTTCTATCATAATGTTATTGCCCTTTTACATGAAGAAAAGGGGAAACTTGAAACAGTGCGAAAATCAATTGAATTGATAATGAATAATTCTTTGAATAGGTATACACTTTATTCAAGTTTGATGGAGGTCCTTATTGCTACTTATGAGAGTTCTGATTTAAAATATAAGGCCATTGAAATTTCGGAAAAAATGATTCATGAAATAGACTTTAAACCAAAAGAAAAAAAGAAAAAAAATGCTTATTGGCCTTTTAATAGAGAAACCTATTATAAGAGAGAAAAAAACAATAATTTAGCAGAACTAGGACTAAGACTATACATCAGCTTATATGAAGTACAAGAAGGAATTGATTTTTACTATAAATATTATCGCTACGAAAGAGATGAAGTGAAGCTGTATATACTTATTGTTGTTTTATTTCAAAAGAAAGAAAAAGCATTTATTTTGGCAGAGCTAGAAAAAGCACAAAAACAAGGCATAAAATTAAGAGATAACTTGGTAAAATTATTGAACGAAATCAAGAAGAATGACGCATTGCCTAGATTTTTGTAAGGATATTTTTATGTTTTTTTAATTAATGTGATGTGTTTCAAATACTGTACTTTTCAAGCAAACAGTTTATACCTACTTTGATAGGTCGTGGATTCGTAATTAGTAGATTAGTGATTCGTTTTTAGACTTTTGATTTCTTTTTAAATGAGTTCTGTAACGAAGGCTTTAGCCGTTATAGTAGTTACAAGTGCTTAGCAATTATAGAGTTATATATAATAGGAGTATTTGTGTTTAGGGGAAATTTATGATTGCTAATTTCTAAAAGCTAAATAGCCAAAAAGCCAAAAAGCCAAAAAGCCAAAAAGCTAAATATCTAAATAGCCAAAAAGCTAAATATCTAAATAGCCAAAAAGCTAAATAGCAAATTGAACCACTTGCATGTGGTCTGGAAATGTTAGGAAGAAAATGAAACATAGTAAGTTATTTATCTTGTGTGTCTTACATCTTGTATCTTACATCTAAAAATCTTCTAAAAAATGAAAATAAAAACTTTACAAGGAGTAGATGTAGCAAATATTTTGCAAGCCTTTAATGGGGCTTTTTCGGACTATTTTGTGCCCTTTCAATTGACACTTGAACAATTGAAAACGAAAATGAATGTAGATAAAATAAATCTTGATTATTCCGTTGGCGTTTTTGATGGGGAGAAATTAGTGGCTGTTATTTTGCATGGTGTAGACTACCTAGAGGGTAAAAAAGTGGTATACAACGGTGGTACAGGGGTGATACCTGAGTACAGAGGGCAAGCCTTGACCCGACAAATGTATGAATTTATTCTACCCATTTTACAAAAACAGTCCATAGATTATCTAATTTTAGAAGTCGTTTCCAAAAATATTCCAGCCATAAAAACTTACCAAAAAGTAGGCTATGAAATTATTAAAGAATTAAAATGTTATAAAGGCAAAATAAATACAAGTGCCCCATCGCCTACCATTACCATCCAAAAAATGCCTTCTTATGATTGGCCACTGATACAGTCATTTTGGGATTTTTCTCCCACTTGGCAAAATTCAAAAAATGCATTGGACTTTCTAAAAGACAGCAATCAAGCCATTGGAGCGTATCACGATGGGCAGTTAGTCGGCTATGTGATATACAATAAGAAAGGTGGAAAAATACAACAATTCGCCGTTGACAAAAAATTTCGCAGACAAAAAATTGCTACAAACCTATTCAATTACATTTCCAAAGAACAAAACAACAACTGGAGCATCATAAATGTAGACAGTACTGCCACAGGAACCAACGCTTTCTTATCAAAAATCGGATTGGAAAACCATATCAATCAATTGGAAATGAGGTTGGTTTTGTTATCATAAACAAAACCTTTTTTTATTTAAAACGTTATATAATTAGATAATTATCTAAATATCGAAATGAAAGCATTATTCAAAGCATTAGACGATCCGATTAGGAGGGAAATATTGGAAATGTTGAAGGAAAAAGACCTGACCGCAGGCGAAATTGCAGCAGCCTTTGACATCAGCAAACCCAGCATTTCCTACCACCTAAATCTGCTCAAACAAGCCGATTTAGTCATTGCCATCAAGCGCGGACAATACGTACATTATTCTCTCAACACCTCCGTTTTTGAAGGATTAATTAATTGGCTATTAAAATTCAAGGACTAGATTCGTTGATTGGTGATTCGTTGATTGGTGAGCATTAGATTTGTGGACTAATGATTGGAAATTAAAAGTGAAAACAGTTCCGTAATAAAAAATCCAAAAATCCAAAAATCCAAAAATCTTACATCTTATGTCTTGCATCTTAAATCTAAATATCTATGAAATTTATTAAAAACCATTGGTTAGCATTGTTATTATTGGCAATACCATTCGCTTTTATCGCCTACTATTGGAATCAGTTACCTGCCGAAATCCCACTCCATTGGAACGCAAAAGGGGAGGTAGATAGAACTTCCGATTCGCCTTATGCGGTATTCACCCTACCAGTCATCAATCTATTGGTATTTGCAACCCTCTTTCTAATTCCCGTACTTGACCCCAAGCGCATGACCGCCTATTTCAAGCAGACCATGAAAACAGTCATCACTGTCATCGTTGGCTTACTCTCCACATTGAGCATTTTCACGACCTTAAATATGGTCGGAGTCATTCAAGAAATGGACAATATTTTCCAAATCGTTCTGTCTATTTTCTTTTTGATCGTGGGCAATTACTTGGGGAAAATCCGCCCCAACTACTTCTTGGGCATCCGCACACCTTGGACATTGGAACACGAAAGCGTTTGGGTGCAGACACATCGCATGGCGGGCGTACTTTGGGTAGTCGCTTCTTTGCTTATGTTAGCCCTTACCTTATTACTCCCCCTTAGCTACAGCAGCAATTTCTTTTTGGGCTATATTTTTGTCTTAGCCTTCGTACCAGCCATCTATTCATTCATCCTTTATAAACAACTACCTAATGAATCAACAGAAAGCCGTTAAATTTTTGATAATCAGCTATTTAATAGCAGGATTAGTCGCTGCATTTTTACATTTTACAGGCATCTATTACACCAATAAAATGCTTGCTATGATATTGGTAGCCGTTTTATATATGCCTGCACCTGCCTATGCGGTATTGATTTTAGAAAAAGGAAACTTCCGAAAAATTGCCCAAGATTACGGCATCGGCTGGAAGGGTATCAACTGGAAGACCATCGTTTTTTATGTGATAGGTGCAGTTGCTTTTTTGCCCTGTATTTTACTATTGCTCACCTATTTTTTAGGCAATTTTTTGGGTATAGAAGCAGTTGGAACAGTAGCGATGAGTAGCGCAGAAATAAAAGATGGTTTAACCGCATTAATCGGCGCGGAAGAAGCAGCGAAGGCCAATATACCCTTAGAAAATTGGCCGCCTGTGTTGGTCTTATTGCCTTTGGGCATCCTCAGTGCATTGGGGGCAGGCTTTACCATTAACGCCATATTTGGGCTAGGAGAGGAGCTAGGTTGGCGCGGTTACCTATATGATGCTTGGCAGAATATGGGTTTTGTTAAAATGAATATCGCAACAGGCATTGTTTGGGGATTATGGCACGCCCCCATCATTTTAATGGGGCACAACTATCCGAAAAACCCCTATTTGGGCATATTGATGATGGTCGTTGTATGTATTGGTTTATCCTTTATAATGGCGGATAGTCGGCGCAAAAGCGGTTCGGTACTAGCCCCCGCCATGCTACATGGTGCATTTAACGCATTGGCAGGCACAATGGTAGCCCTAATCGTCAATATGGATATGCTCTTTGGAAATGTAACAGGTGCTTTATGTATGCTTGCTGCTATATTGACTTATATCGCCATGAATCAGTTGATTAAAGAGCCTTTGAAGGAGTAGGGTTTGGAGGTTGGAAAGGTTATTGAAGTTTGGAAGGTTACAAGGTTGGAAAGTTTTAAGGTTTTTATTTTTTTAATGAATTTTAAAACCAATGTTTTTTACTTTATTAATCAAAGCTATACAAAATTTAAAGAAAATATTATTGTTTTTATTAATGAAGTAAAAAAGGCGAAAAGTCAATAAGGTTTATTTGTTGATATTTAAATGTAATTTATGTTTTTTCTTGACTAGAAAATGCATAAGGTAGCATTTGGCGTTTACTTAGTGCAATATTAGGAGCAATATGACGTTTTTTAGAAAAAATAATTAATATGAAACATTTTATAATTATATTACTAACGACCGTTATTTGTATTTCAGGATGTCAAAAAGAAGAGTGTATTGATAATCCCTATTCAGGAACTTGGAAATTAACAGGAATTTTGGTAGCCTCTGAAGATGGTAGTGGAACTTTTGGAACTGTTGATAGTGATAGAACACTAACTTTTGACTGCGAAAACAAAGTAACTTCAAATGGTGATTTATGTATTTTATCTCCTTATACTGATGATAGGTGGAAAGGCGAGTATTCAATGTCTGGCAACCGAATTACGCTAGATGATTGCCCTGATGGAACCATCAGAATTTCGTTATTTGATAACTATATAATTCTTGATTACCCTGGTTTAACTTGTTACGAAGGCTGTCAAGCAATGTATGAAAAACAATGAGTTACCTCTTTAATTATATCACAATGAATCAGTTGATTAAAGAGCCTTTGAAGGAGTAGGGGGGGAGAGACGTAAAATTTTACGTCTGTACAAGGTTTTAAGGTTTTTATAAAATAAGTAACGTCTATATTTTGGTGGAAAATGCTGAAATATGGGCGTTTTTTTTATAGTAGAATGGTTTTATGTTATTTATTTTTTAGTATTGAAATGAAATCAATATCATCAAAAATTTACCTTCCACATTTGGATTTGAAACTAAAGTACTCTATCTTATGTTTTAGATTTTAAACAGTTTATTAAGAGATACAAATATGGGTACAGCAAATAAAATGACGAATCTTCAACTAGAAATATTAAAGATTTTTAGTATAGAACTTCCTGATAGTCAGTTAATTGAAATTAGAGATATACTATCTAAGTATTTCGCAGATAAAGCTGCTGATGAAATGGATAGACTATGGGAAGAAAATAATTGGGATGATAAAACAATGGAAGATTGGTCAAATGAACATATGAGAATGAAATATGAGTGATACTAAAGTAGTTTTAGATACCAATGCTTTGTTAATCTCAATAGGAAGAAGGTCAAGATTTCGACCAATATTTGATGGTTTATTAAGTGGTAAATTTAATATTGTAATAAGCAATGAAATTTTGACAGAATATGTTGAGATTCTCGAAAGGAAGGCAAATATAATTGTTGCTAATAATATAGCGCAAGCATTAATTCACTCCAGAAATGTAGAGAAAATTGAAGTTAGCTATAAATGGAATTTAATTGCTGATGATCCAGATGATAATAAATTTGTTGATTGCGCTATTGCTGGAAGAGTCAAATATGTTGTAACAAATGATCGACATTTCTTAATTTTAAAAAATATTTCTTTTCCTAAAGTTGATATAATATCTGTTGAAGAATTCCTAAATGAAGTAGAACAATTATGATTTCGAAGAAAGATTACCTGTATTTTGGTGGGAAAGGCTGAAATATGGGCATTTTTTTGTGCAAAATATGGTAATAGAAAATGATATGATTGTTTTTTGTTTTAAATGTATTCATTTTCACCTGTTAAAAGCAAAAGGTTGGAAAGTAGTCAATGAGTCGCAATTGCCTATCGTTTGTTTTACGCATCCTGACATAGAGAAAAATCGCGCCTTAACCCAAAAATTAGTAGATGAAATGAATTTGTCAAAAACCACTTGGATGTCTAGTTATCCGATTAATGGTAATTTGACCCTTCGAGTTCAGATACCAAATTTCGATACACAAGAAGAAGATTTAGAGCAGTTTGTAAATTTGCTGGATGAATATAAGAAAAGGCAGTGCGAAAAATAGTTTGACAACTAGGAAGAAAGTAGTATCTTGAAGAAGATATAAAAAAGCAAAAATGGATGTTAAAAAGCATCAATATATTACCGTAATAGATTATTTGGAAAGGGAGGCATATTCAGAAGTAAAACATGAATATGAAGGAGGAAAAGTATTGGCAATGGGAGGCAGAACAATAAAGCATGGAATATTATGTGGAAATATCTACTCAGAAATTAGAAGAAGATTGGAGGATAATCAATCAGATTGTAAAGTATTTGGCACTGAAATTAAAATACATATCGAAGAAAAATATTCTTTTGTGTATCCAGATGCAATGGTTATATGTGGAGAAATAGAAGTATCAGAAAAAGATGAAAATTCGGTTGTCAATCCTAAATTGATAGTAGAAGTATTATCAAAATCAACGGGAAACTATGATAGAGGAGATAAATTTCATAAATATAGAAAATTGGCATCATTTAGAGAGTATCTCTTAATTAGTCAAGACAAAGCAGTAGTAGAGATTTTTTATAAGAGTGAAGATAAAAGATGGGAAATTCTAAGAATAGCAGGAATTGATAAGCAATTTAAATTAAAATCAATAGGAATATCAATAAAATTGAAAGACTTATATCGAAATGTAAATCTGTGAGAGAGAACTTGCATATTATCCAAAAAAAACAAAAAACCACCCACCCATAGAGACAAATGTTATCTGTGGGTGAGTGGGTGGACAATTATAAGCCAAAAATGAACTTAATGATTGGTTAGCTTAAAAATCACCTGCACTAGCTTGACAGGCCTGAATGGTAAAGCTGCAAGAGGTGGAATGGGTACAACCATTAGGTGATGTTAAAGTGTAAGTTAAATCAAGAAGTGTATTTTTGGGCATACTAACAAGGTTAAATACAGTACTGGTGCCAGGTTGACCTGTGCCAATGACATAAGGGGCTGCCGAACCAGTGAACGTTCCTACCGAAGTAGGTAGACTAAGTGGATTTGTATCAGCAGGCATCAAATTAAATATGCCTTCACATGCTTTGATAATTGAGGAAGGACAGTTCAAAGAGGCAATTGGTACTTCATCTACCGTAATATTTACATCTGTTTCTGCGGTACAGCCTGTGTTTGGATCGGTTACCGTTACGGCATAAGTGCCAGAGGTAGTAACCGAAATAACTTGTGTAGTTTCAGTGGTAGACCATAGGTAATCATAACCTGCACCAGCATCTAGGGTAGCGGCATCGCCAGCACAAAGAAGGCCATCATCGTTTGTATTTGCAGAAGTTTCTGAAACACTGATACCAACATTTGCCAAATTAGGGTTGTAGTCAGGATGATTGGGATTGGTACAAGGATCACAGACAGCGGCCTCAACATTTGGATCGGTACTACTCACATCGCCCTGCCCACCATTGGCAACTATTGGTACACCATCTGCATCAACATTGGTTCCATTTTCAAGTACATTATTTGTAGCTAAATCGGGGTAATCAAAGCCTCCGTCACCTTCCAATGCATCAAAACAACCGTCATTATCAGAGTCGGGGTCAAGATAATCAGCGATACCATCCATATCTGTATCGGGGCATTTTTGAATATAATATTGTATGTTTTCTATAATATTACCAGTTTGATTTGTAGTTAGTGTTATTTGACTAACACCTTGAGGAAATACAATTTCCCAAGCGTAGGTTTGCGCGCCACTATTGCCATTTAAAGTATTGGTAACTGTTGTACCGCTAGAAATTAACGCACCGTCGGCATAGTCTAAATCATTGTTAGGATCACTAACTGTTGCGTATCCACCACCAATCCATGAAAAAGTAAATTCTTCAAAACTCCATACAGCACCATTACCTGGCCCAATCGTAACTACTCCTGGTTCGCCACTTAAATTCAAAACAATGGTAACTTCATAAAAAGGTGAGCCATTTGCTAGAACATATATATTGGTACCGCTAACATTATAATTAGATATTGGGAAGTTCGCTGGATCTTGAGATTGAGGGCTAGTAGTTGTAAAATCCCAATTGCCACTCGTTCCATCAGGAAAGGTATATGTTCCTGAAGCTATATCCGTTAAGCCTGTTAAATCTTCGCTAGTTTCCACAAAAGTTGCGTTTACTAAGTTACATTCTACAGCATCCAAAATACCATCATTATCATCATCCAAATCGCAAATATCTTCATAACCATCGCCATCTGTATCCAATGGATCGTAGTTGGGGTGATTGTTATTTTCACAAGGATCACATTCAGCAGCTTGTATGGCAGGATCGGTGCTACTTCCAACAGTTTGCCCTGTACCTGCAACTGTTGGAATACCATCGGCATCTACATTTGTTCCATCTTCTAAGCTGTTGTTGGCTACTAAATCAGGAAAATCAAACGCGCCTCCTCCTTCAATAGCATCAGGGCAGCCGTCATTGTCGGAATCGGGGTCTAAGTGGTCTGGAATACCATCTAAATCTGTATCAATACCTACACAATTACATAAGGTGAATTGAATATCTTTAATAAAAATACCATATTGTCCAGCTGTCGTTTTTTCTGTAATAAACCCAAAGGAGTTCAATGGACCAAAGGTAGTCACACTAACATCGGCAGCGTTTGAATTATTAGGAATGCCCGTCGCATCTGACTGAAGGTAAACACCTGTAGTGGGGTTATTGAGTTGTGAAACATGTCCGGGAATATTACCTAAGAGTACACTACTAGTAAATGCGCCATAAATTTCACTATTATCGACATCACCCATAGTAAATGTAAAATTACACACACTGACAGGGTTGTTTGTTCCAGTTTCAAAGAATTCAATATTGTATTCCAAATGTCCTAACACAGTAGATGTTAAGTCTATTTCGCTGGTTTGGTTTATGTTGGTTGGTGTTGCTCCTTGAATAGTAGGCGTTACATTCGTAAATGTACGTGGAAAGCCATTAACTCCGCCCCCCTGAACTTCGGTAAACTGAATATCCAAACCAGTGCCATTTATATTGGTAGCTGTATAAGAATTATTCGCATCTAAAGTAATAACTGTCCCACTAGGTCCCCAAGTCCCAAAAATGTCTAAGTTATTCGGAGTAGGTTCAGGGCAGCCTTCATCTACATCCAAAATTCCATCATTGTCATCATCCAAATCGCAAATATCCACTATCATATCACCATCCTGATCATCAGCTATATAATCAATATGATTAGGGTTTTGACATCGATCACATAAAGCAGATTGTACTGTTTCATCTGTACTACTGATATTTGCCTGCCCACCATTTGCTACAATTGGAATACCATCAGTATCTACATTCATACCATTCTCTAAACTAAAATTATCTGCTAGATCAGTATAATCAAAGCCACCATCCCCTTCTAAGGCATCAAAGCAGCCATCATTGTCAGAATCAAGGTCTTGGTAGTCTGGAAGTCCATCTCCATCTGTGTCACAACCAGTATTGGTTGCAGTGTCAAAACATTCATCAGTATCTAAAATACCATCATTATCATCATCCAAATCACAATCATTAATGACATTGTCACCATCTATATCATCTGCTGCGGAAGCTGGTGGAGGACAGGCCAAAGGACAAGAAGCTGCATCATTACTATTACTAGAAGTAGAAACATACGCTAAGGTAGCAGTATTAGTAACAAGGTCAATTTGATATATTTCACCATTAGTATTATTAAAGAAGAAAAGGTTACTTTCATAATCCGTGAAAGCACCACCAAATGAATTTCCAACTGTTCCAGATAGACCAGTGATTGTTGAGGACGTGACTACTCCTGTTGTTGGGTTGATAGCATATAAGGTAGTTCCATTCATTCCATAGAATAACCCATTTGCAGCATTGAAAACAATGTCCCCTAAAAATGCAGGAGTCGGACTAAGCGGAATCGTTGTATATGAATATGGAGCCGTTCCACTTACATCTACCATGTATAAATTACCACCAGTTTGGGCATAAAAATTTCCACTTTGGTCAAATGCACCATTATCCGAACCAGGCCAGCCAGTAATCGTACCAAGCAAAGTGGCCGTGCCATCACTATTGAGCTGGAATAACTGATCGGTAGACTTATCAATCCCATACATATAATCATCCTCCACATTATATCCCAAACTATGAAAGTCATTTGCAGGGGTAGTAGAACCTACATTATCGAAATTCCCAGTATTAGGATTATACTGGGTCAATTGGTCAGCATTATTCAAGTATTGGAAGAAGCCTATAGCACAACCAAAGTCAGATTGTGCAATAAGCATAGGGGCGCATATAAAATAACAACATACTGTAAGAAGAAGTAGTATTTTCCTTTTCATAAAAAATAGTTTTTATTTAGTTAGGACGGGTTAAGATTTGTGGTGCGCTATAAAGGTAGGAGTAGTGTTAATGTTTTTATATATCTAAAAAAGACAAAAAAAAATCCAAACGAGCCATTGCATATTTAAAAAAGACAAAGGTGAGTTCAAACGGGACATTTGAGTAATTAAACAAAACTAAACAACAACTGAATGTACTATAATCTGTTAACAGTGAGTTAATTAACTTGTCTCACATCCAATGTCTCACATCTCCTGTCTCAGAACCTAAACTCAGAAGTGTTTTTACCGAACCATTTTTTAAAAGCCTTTGTAAAAGAATTCGTTTCGATGTAGCCTAATTTGGCTGCTATTTCTTTATTAGAGAGCCCCTGATAGAGATAAATCAAGCTCTTTTCTTTTCGCATTTCTTCCAGAATGTATTTGTAGGAGTTATTTTCTTTATTCAACAGACGCTGTAGATGACGAGGGGAGAGATTCAATTTTTGTGCAATAAATTCTTTAGACAAATCGGGATTCGTCAGATTATTCAACAGCATATTCTTAACCCTTTGAGAATAGCCGTTGACTTCCATATTCCATTTTTCCAGCAGTTGTTTTAATTTGGGTTCCAGATGTGTATAAAGATGATAGTTACTACTAGGAATAAATCGGGTCAAATCTGATGTTTGGTAAACGAGCGCATTGGCATCTGCGTTAAAATTTACTTTACAGTTATATTTTTTTTGTAGAAAAGCGCGGTGTTGTTCATCTCCTTCATAGATTACGTCAATTCGAGCAGGTATCAAATGATGTCCAGTCAATTCGATTAAGTTATTATGGCAGATAATCATTTCTAGGTCAGACCAAAATCGAAGCAATTCTAGGGCTTTAAAGTGAGAGGTAAAAATGGTTAATTTGATGGTTGTAAATTCCTTGCCTTGATGGACATTAAAGTTAAATGCGTCACTAACCAATAGTTGATATTTTTCTAGTTTTTGTAACATATGTATCATATGGCGGCAGGACTTGAGGAAGTAACCCAAAACGCCTATATCGTATAAGGTGAGTTGTGAACCAATGTCAAAGCCAAGTGTGGGAGAAGTTAGTAGCTCAAATATTTTGGGCAACCACCTTAATTCTTGGCGAACAGAAATGAGTGTTTCAATGGGATATTTTTCGTTTAGTTCTGCTATTTTCTCTTGAAGATTCTTATAGTACGCTTCTTTCTCATTAGCAGAGAGCATCTGCAACAATTTATGGAGGAGACCTAGTATTATTTTTGAATTTATTCTCAAAATTTATTACTTAAGTGCCAAGCACTAATTAATTGTGCACAATTTTGTTCTAAAGTATTGAACTTCATTATTTTAATCAAACAAAGAGTACCGTTTAATTTTATTGTGTAGTACTTAAGTACTTAGACATAAGATGTGAGACATAAGACTTGAGATAGTTCATTCATTATTAACAGTTTATGACAAGTTCAAATGTCATTTAATTTTGTCTAGTTACTTAATAACCTTGACAATGGTATATTCATCTTTTCTTTCCATTCAAAACGTTGATTTGACTAAATGCTCACCATCAAAAACGTTGATCCGTAGATTAGTGACTAGATGTTTTTTTTTGATGGGCGCTCTCTTTTTTAATAATTTCTGTAACGAAGGCTTTAGCCGTTGCAGCTTTTGTAAATATTTGTTAATCAGTAAGTTAGAAATGGAATTAATTGATTGGTTATTGTCAGTTTATGATTTCTAACAGCGAAATATCTAAAAGGCTAAATAGCCCAAAAGCAATTTTACCATTAAAGTAAGTACCTAGACAAAATTAATGTTACAATAGTAAAAGACTAAACTGCTCATTTCTAATACTTTAGCACAAAATTGTGCACAATTAAATAGTGCTTGGCACTTATTAGGAGTAATATCAAACATATCCCTAATTTACCATTGTCAAAGTGACACGTTTTGCAAAAATACTTTTAATATTATATTCACCTAATATTAAAAAAAGACAAGAGTAAATCCAAACGAGCCATATTGGAGGGGGAGGTTATTAATCTATGAATCAACGTTTTTAAATGGTGAGCATTTATACCAAAAACAGTTTAGAATCGTAATTTTTTATAGGCAAAGTCTATAAGGTTTGGTTCGGGAGGTGAAACCTCGCCCCTGTAATCTAGCAGGTGTGAGGCTTTGCCTCGCGCCGAACCAAATTTGTAGCCTCTGGCTACACTGATAAAAACAAATAAAAAATTTAACAACTTTTGCTTTTGTTCTGTTTTTGGTATAGTCAAATCAACGTTTTGAATGGACAAAAGATTAATGTACCATTGTCAAGCGTGTAAGTACCTAGACAAAATTAATGCTACAATAGAAAAAGACTAAACTCCTCATTTGTAATACTTTAGAACAAAATTGTGCACAATTAAATAGTGCTTGGCACTTACTTTCTACAAACTTACTGAACCATATAAAATACATATAATGAGTACCATTTATTGGATAACAACATTGGCCATTTCTGGCTTTTTGCTTTTAAGCTCTTACACCTATTTTTTTAGTGAAAGCACCATCAATGGTTTTAGAGATTTGGGGTTCCCAGATTTTTTTAGAATACAGTTAGCTGTGTTAAAAGCCATTGCAGTCATTGTTTTGCTCACTCCCAAAATCCCATTATATGTAAAAGAATGGGCTTATGCAGGAGTAGCTTTGTTTTTAATTACAGCTTTAGTTGCCCACATTGCACATCAAGACTCCATTATGATTATGATTCTTTTGCTGGTACTGTTCGCTATTTTGGCCATTTCTCGTCATACAATATATATTTAGAAAGATGTTTTTTGTTAAAAAGTGCAACTACAATTTTCCCGAAAAAACTTTAAATTCTTTTAAGGTTTTTAGCCAAATTTTTCTTTTCTCAGCGCAAATACTTCTCGCTTCTAAAGGATGAATACTTGGCGGTAGGGCTTGAAAAATAGGCTCTGTCATTGTCGTTTGTTGAGAGGTAGGGGCAGTATACCATTGTCCTTTGCGATATAAATAACGTTGTGTATCATTAACAAAGCAAATTTGATTATAGTGATATTTAGAATGGGTATTGCCATTTTTATTATACCAATAGCTTTGAATTACGGAATTTGAGCTAGTTGGCTCGGCTAATAAAGAGGGTTGTGTAGTAGGAATTTGACAACTATGCAAAATCGAAGCATGTAAGTCTTTGGCATTAACTGTTTTATCAATGATAGCACTAGTAGTTTGATGTGGAGGCAAGTAAAAAATAGGTACTTTATTGCCTGCATCACTAACATTAGAAAAGTGATACACCCAGCCCTGTTCTCCAAAATTATCGCCATGATCGGCGCAAAAAACCACTAGATTATCTTTCCCTTCATGCATTTCCTGTGCAAAAGCATCTATGTCAGCAGCAATATTAACCCAACTTTCTCGCTGCCGTTGTCGTAATTGTTGCAACATATCTGATGCAATATTGAGCTTTCCTTTTGCCAAAAAACTTTGATTGACAGCATGAAAAAGAGCGTGAATTTCCCTAAATTTGTTTCGCAATTGTGGAGATAACAATGCAAAAGTTGCATCAATATGATAAGGGAAATGTGTTTCCATTAAATTGAGAAAGATAAAACTTTTTTGCCCTTTTTTTTCATCTTCTTCAATGATTTTTCGAGCAGCATCAAAGGAATCTTGATACAAAAACTGCAACCACGCTTTAGCTACTTCCAAATCTTCGGATAATTTTAAGGAAATCGCATCTCTTGATAATAACAAACGCCGAAAGCGAGGTTTCCCTATTAGAGCTAGAAACTGTTGTAGGCGATTAAACTTGGTAGGTACGTGCTGCCAAATGCGAATGATTTTATCAAATCCCCTATCTAGCCCAAAAATATGAGTAGTTACAACATTAGCAGTAATTTGATAGGTTTGATAACCTGCTGCTTTCATTTTTTCGGCTAGTGTCGGTACATCCTTTCTAATTTGGCGCGTTTGTGTCGTTGCGCCATGTTGGTGGGGGAGCAAGCCTGTAAACAGGGATGCGGTTGCTGGTAAAGTCCAACACCCACTTGAGCGAGCTTGTGAAAATTGGGTGGCATGTTTAGAAAGGTAGGGCAACTTAGGCGCATTTTCATAATGTACAGAATCATAACGCAGGCTGTCGGCAACTATTAAGAGAACGTGTTGTGGTTTTATTGACGGATTAGGCATAAAATTTTTTGTTGGTGAATGGAAAATAGT
The DNA here is from genome assembly GCA_020631155.1 of Bacteroidota bacterium. Lineage (GTDB taxonomy): Bacteria > Bacteroidota > Bacteroidia > Chitinophagales > UBA2359 > JAHDHV01. The sequence goes on from JAHDHV010000009.1 coordinate 24,317, forward strand.
GATGCGAAAATAGGAGATATTTTTTGAATTTGTTGAAATGATTTTGATTGTCCAGATTTTTGCTTATTTTTATATAACACGATTAACTAACTTCTTTTGTGATTAATCATATAAGTTTTTGATTATAAAGAGGTTAGTACAATTGAATCAACCAAAAAGAGTAAAAGCAGACTACAAAAGTAATTAGAAAAAAGAAAAAAGCACGCTAAAATTATTGCGCTATAACGTTTTAACAAACAAAATTGTTATAGCAAGTTTTGAAAAAAGAAAAGCTATATTGTAACCATTTTAAAGCCTATTTGACCTACTACGCAAGCTTTTGACAAAGTGTGTTAATTAGTGAGACCAATGTATATGTTTCAGCGTCTTTATAACCTAACATATATAATTAATTGGCTCTTTGTTAATTAATTCATCTCTACACAACCACTAGAACTAACGCCATTTACCCCAACTTTGCAAAGCCTCTAACACATTAAACTGTATTGTGCATGAAAAATGCTACAATGAAAATCGCACTATTGTCACAACTATTTAAAAAAAGTTCAGATTATGAAACTTATTGATGAATCTTAAAATGCTATGTCTAATGTGTTGATTTAAAAATGCTTATATGATTAAACTCAGCTAATTGCTTTACCTTTTTATTGTAAAAGCATGTTTAAAAATGCTCTTTAGACAAGCAAGTTCTTTATTTTTCATTGAATAGGTATCTTTTTTGCTGCTTATTACTTGTTAAGTGCAAGTACTAATTAATTGTGCAAAATTTTGTTGTAAAGTATTGAACTTCATTACTTTACTCAAAAAAGATTGTCGTTTTATTTTGCTAAGTAATTAGACAAAATTAAACAACTATGGGATTTGTCATAAATTATTAATAGTAAATGAATTATCTCACATCCCATGTCTTAAATCTTATGTCTAAGTACTTAGTAGTTAGTCAACGTTAAAATGACGGGTTGATGTTGAGTGATTTTTGTTCCCTAGCAAGGCGCAAAACGTAGGCATAGCCAAAGCTACGGCGAGGCTTTGTAACACAGCTAGGGAGCAAAAAACGCCAAAAGTAATCGTCAATTTTATCTTGACTGACTACTTAGATACTTATTAAAAAGTTAATTACAATGAACCCTAGAATCCAAAACTCTACTAAACTGCTGACTACTTTGAGAACAGATACTGCTACTGTATATGTAGACGGAGATTTTAATATATTAAAACTAACTCCTGATATTGGGCGATTTATCAATATCTTAGCTAGTGATATAGGTCGGCCAATTGGGCATTTCACCCTTAATTTTCAGCAGTATACCTTTTTGGTAGAAGACATTGAAAAGGTATTAAAAAGTGGACAAGCAGTTAGAAAAAAACTTCAACTGAAGGGAACTGATGAGTGGTTCGAACTGCACATTAAGGCCAATCGCAGCGATATGCCTTTTGGTAAGGGGGCAGCTATTCGTATCAAACCCATTAAAAAGCCTATTTCCCCTATAACAGTAGAACAGCCCAAAAATTTGACAGATATACTGTTAGAAACACTTCCCGACTACATCTTTTACCTATCTAAAGATGCAGAATATGTGGAATTTTTATTTCCTAAAGATGCCAGCCCTGCGACAAATCCCGAAATTTACATCGGTAAAAAGATAACAGATTGCCTAGCGGAAGGAGAGCAGAAGCGATTTATGCATCATCTTGGAACAGTGTTGCGAACGGGGATTGAACAAACTTTTGAGTATCAAACCAAACATGAGGACGCACGCATCTTTGAGTGCCGCATGATTCAGGTAGATGATGAACACGCTCTATGTATTTCTCGCGATTGCACAGAACGGGTGATGGCAGAAAAAGCGATGATGCAAAGCGAGTATCTATACAGAAAAATCGCTACCTATTTCCCTGATGGTCTGGTAGTTGCATTTAATAAAAAATTAGAAATTATCTCTTACGAAGGGCAGCTAGGACGTTATTTTACAACAAACCCTGACGCGCTCATTGGCAAACAGCCCTTCTTTATCAAAGGAGAGCATCAGCAGTTTTGGTGGCACTTTAAAGACTTATACGCTGAGGTAGTGAATGGCAAGGATTACCGCTTTGAAGCACCCTATCGTGATTTGACTTTATTGTTTCAACTAATGCCCTTAAAAAATGAGGAAGGAGAAATATTTGGCGGAATGTGCTTGATTCAGGATGTTACAAAAATTAAGGCAACAGAAGTAAAATTGCAGGCACAGGTAGAAGAAATTATGTTGAAGAATAAGGAATTAAAAAAATATATAGAATCTAATTTAGAACTCGAAAGCTTTGCCTATGTTACCTCTCATGACTTAAAGCAACCGCTACGTAATATCATCAGCTTTGCCCAATTATTAGAGTTGCGTTATAAAAAGCAGTTAGATGATAATGCTAAAGAATATATAAAATATATTGTGGATAATGCTAAGAGTATGAACGCTTTCATTGAGGAATTGATGAACTATTCTCGCTTATCTTCCTCCAAAGAAAAGGCATTTGAAGCGGTAAATGTGGAATATACCTTATTGGCTATTGAGCAAAATTTAGCCCAGCAAATAAAAGAAAATGGGGTGCAATTAGTCTACAAAAATTTACCTTCTGAGATAAATGTTATTAAGGTGAAATTTGTACAATTATTGCAAAATTTAATTTCTAATGCCATCAAATTTAGAAAAGCAGAGGAAACACCCATCATTCAGATTTCTGTAGAAGAACAAAAAGACCAATGGTTATTCCAACTAACAGACAATGGGATTGGAATAGAGCAAGAATATGTAGAAAAAGTATTTCAACTATTCAAGAAACTACACACCAAAACACAATACGAAGGCAGTGGTATCGGCTTGGCTACCTGCAAAAAAATCGTAGACCAACATAACGGCCGCATTTGGGTAACCTCAAAATTAGGGGTAGGAAGTACTTTTTCTTTCACTATTGCCAAAAATCTAGGCAGCGAGGAAGAAGATGGCTATGGGTGGAAAGGGTAGAAAACCCAGAGAGGTTGAGGTATTGTTGATTATTTATATTGATGACTCTCCAACAATGCTTCAACCTCTTGCAACAACCATTTTTTGTCAATCAAAGGCTCTGTTTCCTGTATACTGTTTTGCAATTTGGGAATGGCTTTTTCCAGCTTTTTTTGAATGGTTGTAAAGTAAACACCTTTGTTTTGTTCTTCCTTACATTTAATTAATCGCTTAAATAAGTTGATGAAATTGCGATAGGCAAGCTGATTATTCGGCGAAATCGCTTTATTGCGCTTGATAAACATACGCAGTGCATCAATTTTTGATTTAAGAATGTCGAAATTTTGAAGCTGATAATGTGTTTTCAACAACAACATTTCACAATTCAAATGATCATAAAAATCTACAAAATCAACTTTATGTAGATAAGTCAATGTCGTAGTATAATCCTCCTCATAAAAAGCAATAATACCATAATTAAAATAGACGGTACTTTTGCGTTGCACAGCAGGTAATTTCTTTTTATACTGCTCAATAAAAGATTTTGCCCATTCAAAATCCCCTAAGCGCGAGGCAACTATCACCATATTTTTAAACCAGTGCACTGGTAAATACTGCCCTTCAAACAAAAGCCCTTTTTCCAACATCTGCTTGTATAGCTCAAATAATTCTCTCAAATAAGGAGCTTTTCCATCCTTAAATTTTGAAATACAATAATTAGTTGCAAAGGTGTAAATAAAGTATAATTCCTTTCTATCAATTTTTTCTCCTCTTTGTTGCAATAATATTTTTAATTGTTCAAAATGTATTTTCCCATCTTCTTCTTTGAGCATTAATAAAATGGTGTAATAAAATTGAATGATAGGCGTATTTTCCATAGGCATTGTTGGTAATTGTGCTAATAATTCATCTAATAAAAAAAAATGATAATCAGATGCAATAATGCCTTGTGTATTGAGCATCGAACAGGAATATCGCAATTTATTAATAATGTAATATAAATCTAATTTATTGACTACTTCTTGTAAATTAGTATGTAAGTTTCTATTGCCATTTTTTAGCATAAAATAGTATAAGTCACTTTCCAATAAGTATTTGTAATGGTAGAATTTTATATTATCTAGTGTATTTTGCTGTTGTTGTTTTATACTAGTAAAAGAATTTTCAAACAATTTGTTTAATCCTCGTTGTATTAAAAATTGATGCAATAGATGTTTTTGATACGCTTTTTCCTCCCTAATTTTTAGAAAAATAAAAAAATCAAATACTTTTTCACTTAATTGAGACATCACTTTTCTTAGATGAGCAGCAGCATTTTTTTTATTGGGAAAAAGTTGTTGTTGCACATTGGTTTTTTCCAAACTGTCTGTATCATTTGGATAAGCCTGAATAATCACTTCATACAGTTGAATAATTAATTGATTTTTGTTGTAAATAGGGGAGCGCACATAATCATAAAGTTGTTGCAATTCTTTTTGATTAAGTGTTTGGAGGAGTTTCATAAGTTTACTGTCTAACATAGTATTTTTTTATGCTTCAAGGGCTATTTTCGTAACTATTTCGCTTAAAATTTGAGATTTAAAGCAGATTTGATAACTAAGTAAATCGTACAAATCACTAATATACAGCTTTTTATATAAAAACAATGATTAAAAAAACAAAAAAAGAGAGTGCAAGCACTTTAAAAATGTTCCTACTTTGTATTACGCAGTTAATGTACATTTGACCACACTATTATCCTTAACCAAGAAAAGAAAAGTTTGAAGTCGTAAATTCATGAAGAATGTGTGTAAATTAAATTTGAATACTGCTTTATTTGAATGTATAAAATTGCTTTTCGTTTTAGTGTATTAACTAATGTGTTATCTAGGCTTTGGCCAACAATGGACTGTCTTTTTGGGTAAAGATAGTTCATTGCTTTTTATCAAATCAATTATAGTGAATAATTTTAAATAAGCAAATTATGAAAATAATTTTAGACAAATTTAGATTAATTAGTGTGTTCATTTTTTTATGGATGTTTTTATTGAGTAAGGCAAATGCACAAGATTATGTAGATAATCAAATAGTCATACAATTTGATGACTATGCATTGTTTAGTGAAATTCTAACATTGCAAGAAGAATTAAATGCAGTTCCATTAAATTACTACTCATCGCTAAATGGGCAGTTGTGGCAAATTCCTAATACAGTACAACTAGATGATGGAACTATTTTAAATAGCGTAGAAGAAGTGCAGACCTACTGTGCTGCAAAGGGATTTATTCAGGAGGCTGAACCTAATTTTGAATATGAATTATTTGTAAATCCCAATGACCCACAATATAATCAATGTTGGGGTTTAAATAATACAGGGCAAACAGGAGGGACAGCCGATGCCGATATTGATGCACCCGAAGCGTGGAATATTAGAACAGATGGTAGTGGAAAGGTAGTAGGGGTAACAGATACTGGTATTGACTATGATCACCCTGATTTACAAAGTAATATGTGGATAAATGTTGGTGAAACTCCCGGTAATGGAGTGGATGATGATGGCAATGGTTATATTGATGATTATCATGGCTACGACTTTATCAATGGTGATGGTGACCCGATGGATGGACATGGACATGGAACACATGTAGCGGGTACGATTGGTGCGGTTGGTAATAGTGCTTTAGGTGTAAGTGGAGTAGCTTGGACGGCTAAACTGGCTGCTTTGCAGATTTTTGATGCCAATGGTAGCACTAATCTAGCAGCTATTATTGAAGCAATAGAGTATTCTATTATGATGAATATACCCATTACCAATAATAGTTGGGGTGGACCTTCTTATTCAGCAATTATGCACAATACCATACAAGATGCTCAAATAAATGGTCAATTATTTATAGCAGCAGCAGGAAATTATTCTATTAACAACGATATGACCCCTTTCTATCCTGCTAGTTATAATTTAGACAATATCATCTCTGTAGCTGCTACTGATCATAATGATAATATAGCTGGTTTTTCTCACTATGGTTTAACAAGTGTAGATTTGGGTGCACCCGGTGTTAGTGTTTATAGTACAGAAATTGGAAATAGTTATGGATACAAAAGCGGCACTTCTATGGCAAGCCCTCATGTTGCTGGAGCGGCGGCTTTAGTTTGGTCGGCTAATCCAAGTATGAGTTTTTTAGATGTGAAAGAGCGTATTTTATGTAATGTAGATAATATAACTGCTCTAAATGGAAAATGTGTATCGGAAGGACGACTAAATGTACATAAGGCATTACAAAATCCAGGTCCTGATGCCACTTTTACTTATACAACTAATGGGCTAACTGTTAATTTTAGTGCTAATAATACCAATTCTAATGTAACTAGCTATGAATGGTATTTTGGAGATAATAATACTGTAATAACAACTGCCAATACTACTCATACTTATGCAAGTGGTGGGACTTATACGGTTTGTTTATGTGTAATAGATGATTGTGGATATGATACTTACTGTGAGCCGATTACATTGGTGAATGGAGGTAGTGGGATTGGGTGTGGGATTGCACTACCAACTATTGAATGGCAAAGAACTTTTGGGGGGAGTGGTTTTGATTTTACTGTTGGTATTGAGCAAACTAATAGTGGAGGTTATATCGTGGCAGGTTGGGGATATTCAACTGATGGTAATATTGTGAACAATACAGGAACAGAAGGGTTTTGGGTAATTAACTTTGATTCCGCAGGTAATGTATTATGGAAAAAGTCTTATGGAGGTACTGGGTTTGATGGAGCAACATGTATTGAAAAAACAACAGATGGTGGATACATTTTAGGAGGTTGGGCAGGGTCTAATGATGGAGATGTAACAGGAACACCCTACGGCGCGCCTGACTACTGGATTCTAAAATTAGATAATGGAGGTAATATACAATGGGATAAAAGATTTGGTGGAAGTAATAATGATTATGTTCAAGATATCAAACAAACTATAGATGGTGGATATATAGTAGCAGGAGAAACTCGATCTAATAATGGTGATATTACGAACAATCATGGAGACTGGGATTATTGGGTTTTAAAATTAGATAGTTCTGGTAATCTACAATGGCAAAAAAATTATGGTGGCAGTTCTGAGGAACGAATGTATTATGTAATTACAACAACAGATGGTGGGTATATGTTAACAGGAAGAACTGAGTCTAATGATATAGATGTTTTAGGGCATAATGGATTACAAGATGGCTGGATATTGAAACTAGATAATTTGGGTAATATACAATGGCAAAGAACTTTAGGAGGAAGTGGGAATGATATTATATATAGTGTTCAAGAGACGTTTGATGGAGGCTACATTATAACAGGTAGGTCAGGTTCAACAGATGGAGATTTAATTGGAGAAAGTTCTGGTTTTTGGGTAGCAAAATTGAATAATAGTGGTAATACTGAGTGGCAAAAAACTTTTGCTAATGGAGGTCTGGGCTATAGTGTAAAACAAATAGCAAGTGGTGAATATCTTATTTTAGGAACTAGTGGTGGAGCTACTGTATCAGATATGTTATTGTTAAAACTAGATAATGTGGGTCAGGTGATATGGCAAAAAATACTTGGAGGAAGTGATAGGGATGGTGGACGAGAGGTTGAACAAACAAATGACGGTGGTTATATAATAGCAGGATATAGTCAATCAAATGATGGAGACTTAACAATTAACTATGGTGAAGACGACTGGTGGATAGTCAAACTAAGTCCAGAAGGAATGTCTTCCTCCCCCCCCACCTTCACCATCCCCTCCGCTACTTGCGCTTCTACCTCACTCACCTTTACCAACACCTCCACAGGTACAACAGTATTTACATGGGAAGTCAATGGCACATATGTAGCCAATACAAATGACCTAACCTATACTTTCCCAACAGCAGGCACTTATGTTGTCACCCTAAATGCTCATTACGATTTAGATGGTGATGGTGTTGAAGAATGTACAGAAACAACGAGTCAGTCCGTTGTTGTAGGCAGCAATGCCACAACCCTAAATCTAGGCCCTGACATTATAGAATGTAACAATACCTCTGTCACTTTAGATGCAGGCTCTACTGATATGTTGATTTATGCTTGGGATTATAATGGTGCATTAGTAGGGTCTACTCCAACAATTACAGTTACTCAATCTGGCTCATATACTCTAGCTGTCTGGGACCCTTGTAATAATACAGGTTATGATGAAATCAATGTGACTTTTGCAACACCTACTGCGGTTAATTTAGGACCAGACATCATTACTTGCAATCCTAGTATTACTTTAGATGCAGGAGCAGGCTATAGTAGCTACCTCTGGTCTACAGGCGCAACAACTCAAACCATAACAGTTACTTCAACCAATACCTACAGTGTTACTGTTACCGATGCCAATGGATGTACAGATACCGATGATATAGTGGTTAATTTCACTACACCACCTGTCGTTAATCTAGGACCTGATATACTGAGTTGTAATACAAGTGCTGTTTTAGATGCTGTTATTACAGGCGCAGGAATGACTTACTTATGGAATACAGGTGCAACTACACAAACGATTACAGTAACTAGCTCTGGTACTTATTCCATTACAGTTACTGATGCCAATGGATGTACAGCCACTGATCAAATTGACGTATACTTAGACAATGACTGTGTATGGCCAGGTGATGCCAATTATGATGATGTGGTCAATAATGTAGATATTTTAAGCATAGGAGCAGGCAATGGAACAACTGATATTGTTCGCCCTAATGCAACGATTAACTGGCAAGCGGAACCTTGTCCTGATTGGGCAAATAATTTTACCAGTGGCATTAATTATAAACACGCTGATTGTGATGGCAATGGAACGATTAATATTGCTGATACGCTTGCCGTTCGCCTAAATTATGGGCAAACACATAATGGAAACGCACCTAGAATATCCAGTCCAGTATCAAATATAGAGTTAAGACCTGTTTTTAATAATTGTAGCAATGTATTGAACAGTCAAGATTACACCATTACAGTAGGAGTACATTTAGAGGATATTGTTAACACTACTACCGTTATTCATGGTGTTGCTTTTACGCTAGATTATTCCAATAATTTAATTGCTTCTATTACTCCTAAGTTTAACAATACTTGGTTGGATGATGATGGAGCATCTTTATTAACCTTTGTTAAAGATTTTCCAGTACAACAAAAAATGGAAATCGCCATTAGCCGCCTCAACCAACTAGATATTATTGGCGTAGGCCCTATAGCAGAGTTTGATGTAGTGGTAGATGCAGTACCAGCTAGTAATCCCCAAACTTTAACTTTTTCTACCAATACAGTTGTTGGTATGTTGGGTGATGGTACAGATGTAGCCATTAATGGTCAATCCAGTAACGATGCTGTTCCGTTTTCCACTGCTTTTGATTTAAACATTAATCTACTAAGTTGTGATGGTACGGTAACCTTAGATGCAGGAATCACCGAATCAGGTATGACTTATTTGTGGTCGACAGGAGAGACAACTAAGGTAATTACAGTTAGTGGTTCTGCTATTTATGACCTAACAGTTACCAATGCGATAGGCTGTACCGCTACCGATCAAATTGATGTATATTTAGATGATGATTGTGTATGGCCAGGCGATACCAATTATGATGATGTAGTGAATAATGAAGATATTCATCCAATGGGCTTTGTCTATGGAGTGACAGGTCCGACTCGTCCTAATGCTACTACTAATTGGCAAGCTGAACCAAGCCCAGATTGGGGTAATTGTTTAAGTGCTTTTCCTGCTTTTGCTACTTTAGAATGTAAACATTTAGACACAAATGGAGATGGCATCATTGATATAAATGATACAAATGCAGTTTTGTTGAGCAATTATGGAGAAACCCACAATGGTAATAGCTTAAAAGTGCCTAATTCCAGTATTATACTTCGCCCTGAAGTCGTGACTTATCCAAGTGCAGCCAATGGTAATTTACTAGAAGTTGATTTATATGTAGAAGAAAATAGCGGTGTAGTAGATATGTATGGCATTACTTTTAGTATCAACTATACTATCGAATTTACCAATGCCCAAGTAGACTTTAGCAATTCTTGGCTAGGCACGAAAAATGTAGATATGTTGACCATCGCCAAAGATTTCCCAACTCAAGGAATTATGGATATCGGAATGGTTCGTATTGATTTAAATAATGCAACTGCTATGGGGGCAATTGCTCGTTTCAGTGCAACCGCCGTCAATACTACAAGCACAACTGTCAATATTACAACAACTAATGGTTTAGCCATTGACAATACAGCCTCAGAGGAATACCTCACAGACGAAACCAGCGACCCAATTCCACTATTTGCCAATCCGCCGACCGTTATTAGGGCAAAAGCTCTATTAGAAGGTGCTTATATTGCCAACAATAGCAGTATGCATACCAACCTGAATGCTTCGGGTTTACTGCCTACTAATCAGCCATTTAATATCGCCCCTTGGAATTATACAGGTACGGAAACAGTTACAAATATACCTGCCAATGTGGTAGATTGGGTATTACTAGAAGTTAGGGATGCCAACAATAATTACAACATCATTGAGCGTAAAGCAGCCTTACTACTAAATAATGGTGATGTGGTAGATGTGAATGGCATTACTAATGGCGTTAACTTTTTCGCACTTATCCCCAATAACGACTACTACATCACGCTTCGACATCGCAATCACTTAGCGGTGATGAGTGCCAATGCGGTGACCCTACCTAATACGATTGTCCATGATTTTACGAACCCCAATAATGTGATGAGTGGTACTTCTCAACTTGCCCAAGTAGACAATGGCATTTACGCCCTAGTAACTGGCGACTTTGATAGCAATGGAGTGATAAATTTGAGGGATTACAATTTCTATCAAGAAAATATAGCTCAAACCAGTATTTACGAAGATTGTGATGCCAATTTAGATGGTATTATATCCACTCAGGATTTCAATAATTACCAACCCAATGCATCCCGTATAGGAATTAGACAGTTAAGATATTAATATTTTGCTAAAAAAGGTACTGTCTTTTTTACAGAAGGCAGTGCCTTTTTACAAAAAAACGTGCTTATTTTCCCCATCTTTTAAAGCTTGAAAAATTGCAAATAATGACTTTTTTAGAAAAAAAATCGAATGTTAAACTATTGGTAATCAAATTTTTGTAAAAAATAAAGCTCTTGAAAAATGCTTTATAATTCTTTACAAATGCTGAAAAAAGTACGCTTATAGTTCATTACAAATGATCTATCTTTGAAAAAGATTCAAAAGTTATCGTTTTTTCTTGGTGTTGAGATTTGCGAAAAAGAAGCGCAGGCAGGTCAAAAATCGGTAGCAAAGCGTAGGCCTGAAGCGTGGGAACGATATTTTTGACAAGCGTTTTTGCTTACTTTTTGGGCGAATGCAAAAAGTAAGTCGCCGAAGGCAAGCGTGGAGTTACAGACGCTATTTTCGGCGAGAGATTCCAAGTATTTAAACACATTTAAACAGTGAACAAACCAACCAACTCAACATTTAAAGAAACTCTGTATTTAATTTGTGTACCCTTTTAAATAAAAAAACATCTCAAGTCTCCTGTCTTAAATCTTACGTCTAATTTTATCTAATTTAAAAATAAAACAATGAAAAAAATAAATAATTTATTGATTCTTTTTCTGTTAAGCAGCTTTACACTTTCTGCCAATACCTATGATTTGCGTTTTACCAATGTGCAACTATCTGGCAATCAATACTGTGCAACTGCTCAGATTAAAGCGCAAACAGTTTCTTTTGAAGCAGGGAGCGCAAGCGTTTTCTTTACTTACAACCTCAAAGCCATTCAACAGCCAACAGCCAAAGCCCTCAATTTTGGAACAGCGACTTTATGCAATGAGCAAGAAAATTATAACCATAGTTTTAATACTTTAGAATACAATGGCGAAATGGGGGAAGGCAATTATGCCATTTTGCTAAAACAGTCAAATACAGGCTGTCCGACCATTCATCAGGAGTGGGTAGATATTGCGGAATTTTGCTTTGAAGTAGTGGATAAAAATGAGGAGGCAAATTTGGCTTTTCACGAAAGATACACCGCTTTCAATACCCACGAAAACAATGGCACACTCTTAACCAAAGGCACTTTTGAAGCGGTAGACGCACCATTAGTCAGTAGCAATCAAACGGTGACCAATGCAAATTTGTGGAATGTACAATTGCTGCCCAATATAGCAAGCGAACAGGTGAACGTCCAGCTAACTGTACCAACAAACGCTGAAATCAGCATCACCATTTTTGATCGCTTAGGTAGAGCAGTGCAGACGAAACAGCTATCCGCCCTCACTGGACAACATACCGAGACGCTAACAGTTAGCGATTTGCCCAAAGGCTATTACCTCGTCAATATTACTGATGGCAAACAAACCATTAGCGAGAAATTAATTGTTATGTAGCAAATCAATTAAGTACATAAGCGTAAATAATCGTCATTTTTGAAAGTTGTAATTTTTTCGTCAGACGAGGCAAAAAACGCAGTCATAGCCTGAGCTACGGCGAGTATTTTTAACGAAGTATGACGGAAAAAGAACCTATCAAAAATGTGTCGATTATTTCTGTTTAGGTACTTATCTCCAATCTCAAGTCTCCTATCTCCAGTCTAACATAATTAACTTTAGGATAATAAATAAGGTCGTTGAATCAATTCAGCGGCCTTTTTTTATTGAAAAACAAATCAAAGTAAATGCTTTTGATTATTTTCGCAGTAGAATTTACGAAATTAAGTAGATTTCAAACACTGTATTTTTTAATTAAACTGTTGCTTTATATTTAATAATTTATTAATTGATGATTCGTAGAACAGTGATTTGTTAATTTTAAGTGCCAAGCACTATTTAATTGTGCACAATTTTGTGCTAAAGTATTAAAAATGAGCAGTTTAATCTTTTTCTATTGTAACATTAATTTTGTCTAGGTACTTAGAACTAATTTTTAATAGCTACTCCCCCAAAAAGTCTAAAAATCCAAAAGGCAATTTTAGAAACAAAGAGTATTAGAAAGATAATGAAACATACTCAAAATTACGCACTTTTTAAGTTTAAATAAATACCATGTATAAAACCATTAATCCCAAAAATATTTCACAAGGAAGCTTAAATCACTATCTATTATCTGCGGTAGCTCCTCGACCGATTTGTTTTGCTAGTACGATTGACAAAGCAGGAAATGTGAACCTCGGCCCATTTAGTTTTTTTAATGTGTTTAGTTTCAATCCGCCTATTATGATTTTTTCAGTAGTAAGACGAGGGCGCGACAATACAACCAAACATACCTATCAAAACATTATGGAAGTGAAAGAGGTTGTCATCAATGTTGTGACCTACCCAATTGTGGAGCAAATGTCATTGACCAGTATGGAATATGCAAAGGGCGTGAACGAGTTTGTAAAGGCAGGGCTAACACAGGTCGACAGCCAACAGATACGACCGCCGAGAGTGGGGGAGGCTGCTGCTGCTTTTGAATGTGTGGTAGAGCAAGTCATCGAACTAGGAGAGGGACCAGGTGCAGGAATTTTGATTGTAGCAAAGGTGGTTTTGATGCATTTTCAGGAAACTTATTTAAATGAAAAAGGAAATTTAGACATCCCAAAACTAGATTTGGTGGCGCGAATGGGGGGAAGTTGGTATTGTCGAGCGACTCCAGAAGCTTTATTTGAAATTCCTAAGCCCCTGAAAACCAAAGGTATAGGTGTTGATCAATTACCTAAACACATCCGCAATAGCTCCATTTTAACAGGCAACAACTTAGGGCGATTAGCTAATGTAGAGGCATTGCCTACGAAAGAAATAATTCAGGAATTTAAAAAAAGTGCAGATTATCGAAAGCTGGGAACAGATTTGCTTGGTAATCAAGAGGCGATTCACAAATTAGCAAAAAAGTGGTTAGCAGAAGACATTGAAACAGAAAAAGTATTGACATTATTGTTGTGTAGAGACAATTCATGAATTATCTCCCATGATTTGCCCCCCTAATCCAACCTTCCGAAAAAAGCAAAGCCCTCAAAATCTTAGCTGCGATTTGAGGGCTTTCTCATCTTTACAATCAAAGATGAAATGCTACTACTTGCTGTCTTTAAAATCCTCTTTTATTAAAAAATAAATATCTCCTCAAAAATGTATGATAAAGCCACTATCTAAATAAGAAGTTCACATTTAACCTTTTGGAGATGAAGCCTCAGCGAATTACCCATTCACCTAACTTGACTTTAACTTTACTTTCTGAGCCAACATTATCGTCATAATGTTTTTAAAACTATTTAGCAAAGTCTAACTAATTAAATGTAAATCTACATCTAAGCTCCTGAAAGTCAATATTTTGATAAAATTAATTGTCTCTTATTGACTTAACTTCACCCTCACGCTTTGAGGAGATATCGTTTTTATAACTTTATTGTTTATTTAAAAAATGTTGGACACTTTGTGCCTTCACACAAAATGCTACCCAACATTTTTTATGTGAAAAAATTCACGTTTTTACTAAAAAGTAACTATGCAAAAACTATATAACACTAACCAAAAACTAAACGTCAATTTTGAAAAACAGTAGCAAGTACTACAATCTTGTACTGTTACTTATCTATATGTTGAAATGAACTTAAAAGGGAGAAATGGGGGGCTTTTTTTTTAAAAAAAAATTTGTAAATAATGAAAAGTGTTGAACAAATACTTATGGAGTGTTCAACACTTTTCACTGTACCAAAAACTATGCAAAAACTATATAACACTAACCAAAAACTAAATGTCTGTATTTTTACTAACTTATATGTTTATTCTCCAGCAAAAAGGAGAAAAGACAGCTCTTTTTTTTAAGAAAAAAATATCTTTTTGTTTAAAAAGTTGACAATCAGAGGGTTCTAGCGAAAAAAATAATCGTAAAATTTAGTGTAATAGGAGACATGTTTTTGAGTGCCGATAGAGTAATAAAATTTTTTTATACATTTGCTTCAATAAGGAAGTCGCGAAAAAGTGAATGAATACATTTTTCAAGAAAAGAAAATAGGAGCTATTTACAACTAAACGATTCCTTCGGTACTCAAGGTGTCTAAATATTTATCAAAAATCCTTCAACAAATATCTATGAAAATAAAGTTGCCAACCATTGTGTTGCAGCCTTTACCACAACAGCACATCAAAGCCCTTGACGGATTGCGAGGTATGGCCATCACATTGGTATTGTTATATCACTGTTACGGTTACCTTTTTCACTTCGGATGGATGGGCGTAGATTTGTTTTTTGTATTATCAGGATTTTTGATAACCAATATTCTTTTAAAAACAAAGTTTAAGCCAAAGTATTTCCGCAATTTTTGGGCAAGGCGAATACTGCGTATTTTTCCATTGTACTATTTTTCCTTATTCATTATTCTATTTCTACTACCACCTTTATTAAGTAAATTTGATTTTTCCTATTATCATCAGCATCAACTCTGGTTTTGGGCGTATTTGCAAAACTGGCTCTACTCCTTAGAAGGCTGGCCAAAGAATCATTTACTGCATCATTTCTGGTCGTTGGCTGTGGAGGAGCAGTTTTACCTATTTTTTCCCTTATGTGTGTATGCTTTTCGCAAAAAAACCTTGTTGCTCTTTTGTGGAATAATGATTGTAAGCAGTATTGTATTGCGGTATTGGGGCGCATCCATTGGTTTTGTTTCGCCTTTTGAGTATGTACTCACTATAGCGCGAATGGATGCCTTATTGCTCGGCGCAGCAACCGCTATACTGATGAATATGGATAAAGGACGGCAGTATTTGGCGCGATATACCTTGCCTGTAGGTGCTTTAAGTGTGGTTTATTTATTGGTGATATTTGCGTTAACCAAAAACTGGTTTATTTACAATCCTTATTTTGCCAAGTTGGGTTATACCATTATTGATGTGTTTTTTGTCTGTTGTTTGGTAGTGGCGTTGATGCCTAAAAATACATTTGTAAAGCGTTTTTTGGAGCATAAATATTTATGTTGGATGGGAAAATATTCCTATGGGCTGTATGTCTATCATTTTCCAATATACTGTATATCAAGAGTTTATTTGTTGCCTGAATTAACCAAAATGTTGCCTATGCCTGTATTTTTTGTAAAATTAGTGAATGCAGTATTGGTCACCATCGCAACAATTGTTATTAGTTATTATAGTTATCATTTGCTCGAAAAACATTTTTTGAAATTAAAGCGGTATTTTACGTGAGATGGGAGATATAAGACGGGAGATGTGAGACATGGGATTTTTTAGAATTTTGGATGGGAACTTTACGCTGTTATTCAGTCAAATATAGCGACAATTTTTTGTATTTCATGTGTATTAATTGTTGCTCAAAATCGAACCAAAACGATAGCTAAATGGTTATTTTTAAGTGCCAAGCACTAATTAATTGTGCACAATTTTGTTCTAAAGTATTAGAAATGAGGAGTTTAGTCTTTTACTATTGTAACATTAATTTTGTCTAGGTACTTACAAGAAAAAAAAGAACTTATGGGACATAAATACATCAACTTATTTACTGATTTTGGCTTTAAAAAAATATTTGGAACAGAAGTTAACAAAAATTTGCTGATTGATTTTTTAAATGGATTGTTACATGAGCAACAGGTAATTAAAGACCTCAGTTATTTACAAAATGAACATCTTGGTAGTAGTAGCCTTGATCGGCGAGCTATTTTTGATCTTTATTGTGAAAATATACAAGGGGAAAAATTCATTGTAGAATTGCAAAAAGTAAGTCAGAAATTTTTTATTGATCGCAGTATTTATTATTCTACTTTTGCCATCCAAGAACAAGCTAAAAGGGGGAAAGCGTGGAACTACGAATTAAAGCATGTGTATACAGTTGGAATTATGGATTTTATATTTAAAACGGAAAGGAAATATGAGCAAAAACACCTTACATATGCTCAGTTGATGGATAGGGATACAAAAGAAGTGTTTTATGATAAACTGTCTTATGTGTATTTAGAAATGCCCAAGTTCACTAAAAAATTAGAAGACTGTAAGACTCACTTTGAAAAATGGCTTTTCTTTATTCGCAATCTCCATAATTTAGAAAATGTTCCTTCCCTGACGAGAGAGGACGTTTTTTTACAGCTTTTTCAACAGGCCGAAATTGCTACATACACATCAAAGGAGCGCGTTGCTTACGAAAATAGCCTTAAATATTATCGCGATCTTCAAGGAGCTATGGAAGCACATATGGAAAAGGGACTAGAAAAGGGTAAAAAAATTGGTGAAAAACAAGGACTAGAAAAGGGTAAAAAAATTGGTGAAAAACAAGGACTAGAAAAGGGTAAAAAAATTGGTGAAAAACAAGGACTAGAAAAAGGTAAAAAAATTGGTAAAGAGGAAGGCATGAAAGAAGGCATAAAAACTGGTAAAATAATGACTGCTAAAGAGCTTTTGCAAATGGGTTTATCCATACAACAAATAGCAAAAGCAACAGGTTTATCAGAGGAGGAAATTAAACAATTATTATAAGCAAATACTTTTTTCTTTTGATTTGTAAAGCCCTTGTCTATAATCTTAGTTTGACAATGGTATATTAAACTTTTCCTTCAATCTAAAAACGCTGATTAGGTTAAATTATCCTGAACGTTGATCTGTGGATTAGTAATTAGGTATTTTTTTAAAAATCTAAAAATCTAAAAATCTAAAAGTCTAAAAGTCTAAAAGTCTAAAAAGCTAAAAAGCTAAAAGTCTAAAAAGCTAAAAGTCTAAAAATCTAAAAAGCTAAAAAGCTAAAAGTCTAAAAATCTAAAAGTCTAAAAAGCTAAAAAGCTAAAAGTCTAAAAAGCAATTTTAAATCATTACCTTTGCAGCAAATTTTAAAAAAATAAACGTATAAAAATATTAACTTATGAGTGGTGAAAAAATAAGTATCCAGAATGGACAATTGGTAGTTCCCAACAATCCAGTTATTCCATTTATTGAGGGCGATGGCATTGGCGTTGATATTTGGCCAGCCGCCCAGCGTGTGTTTGATGCAGCAGTAGAAAAAGCCTATGGCGGAGAGCGAAAAATTGAGTGGCGCGAGGTGTATGCAGGTGAAAAAGCATTCAACAAAACAGGGGAATGGCTGCCGCAAGAAACACTAGATGTCGTTGGTGAGTACCTATTTGCCATCAAAGGGCCTTTGACAACACCCGTAGGCGGTGGGATTCGCTCCTTAAACGTAGCCCTTCGTCAACGCCTTGATTTGTATACTTGCCTGCGTCCTGTTCGCTACTTTAATGGTGTACCATCACCTACTAAACATCCTGAAAAGGTGGATATGGTGATTTTTAGAGAAAATACCGAAGATATTTATGCAGGTATCGAATATATGCATGGTACGGAAGGTGTAAAGAAGTTGCTTAAATTTTTACAAGAAGAAATGGGAGTCAACAAAATCCGTTTTCCAGAAACAACTTCTCTTGGCATCAAACCTATTTCCAAAGAAGGTTCACAACGATTGATTAGAGCAGCCATCAAATATGCCATTGATCACAAATTGCCTTCCGTTGCACTTGTTCACAAAGGCAACATCATGAAATTTACCGAAGGAGCCTTCAAAAACTGGGGCTATGAATTAGCAGAAACAGAATTTGCCGATCAGACCTTTACTTGGGCGCAATACGACCGCATCGCCGATGAAAAAGGAAAAGCAGCAGCCAACGAAGCACAATCTGCCGCCGAAGCAACAGGTAAAGTCATCATCAAAGACGTAATTGCCGATAACTTCTTGCAACAGATACAGTTACGCCCCCAAAATTATTCTGTTATTGCTACCATGAATCTGAACGGCGACTATATTTCGGACGCATTAGCAGCAATGGTTGGCGGTATTGGCATTGCTCCGGGCGCGAACATCAACTATGAAACAGGCCGCGCTATTTTTGAAGCAACACATGGTACAGCTCCCAAATATGCAGGTTTAGATAAGGTAAATCCAAGCTCGGTTATTCTTTCTGGCGTGATCATGTTCCAATATATGGGTTGGAACGAAGCTGCCGATTTAATCGTAAAAGGGATTCAAGGAGCCATTGACGCTAAAACTGTTACCTATGATTTTGCTCGATTAATGGGCGATGCATCAGAAGTATCTTGTTCTGGTTTTGGTGAAGAAATTGTGAACAATATGGTTTCAAAAGAAAAAGTTAGTTAAGTATTTTTCTGACTGTATATTAAAAAAGGGAGTAGGGCAGTAGCTTTACTCCCTTTTTTAGTGCGAAAGCATCAAATATTAGGGAGAAACTCAGTCAATAAATTTTCGGAAAAAAGTAAAATTGCTTAAAAAACATTTTTGATTAAAATAATTTTTATTTAATGCTTAATATTTTTTTAGTGAACAGATAAAATATTTTTTTTTTTGGACAGATAAAAAAATAAGACCAATATGCTTGATATAACAATGTGTGTAAGTATATGAAAAAGTCAATTTAGATACCAAGCATTGAGGAATGATGTGACATTTGAATAAAGCTTTTTGTCCTAAAGGAAATTGAAAATACATTAACGGAAAATGTATTTCAAAAAGACTTGTTTGGTGTGAACAGATTGATGGAAAAATTGAATTATTTTCGACCAATTGAAGGCTTTTTGAGGGAGCATAGCCTAAGCTACATAACTGAAAAAAGGCTATCAAATGGGAAGAAAAGAATCAATTTTTACCCAATATGAAACGCATTAAACAAGTCTACTAGGTAAATTTAGTTATTATTCATTTAAAACGTCAGAACGTATGTTTCAAGAATT
>JAHDHV010000270.1:0-7137 GCA_020631155.1 Bacteroidota bacterium
CCCCATGCTTTCATACTTTCAATAATTGGCAATAAAGAGCGTCCTGTATCGCTTAGAAAATACTCCACTCTTGGCGGAATTTCTGCATAAATTTTTCGCTCCAAAATTCCATCTGCCTCCAATTCGCGCAGTTGTTTGGTCAACATTTGTTTGCTAATCCCTTCAATACCTCGCTGTAAAATGCCAAAGCGATTTATCCCTTTGCTAATAAAAAATAAAACAATGGGTTTCCACTTGCCGCCAATCTTACGCATACAATAAGTAACAGGACATTGTTCTATGGCTGTATTTTTTTTTGTTTCCACGATATTTTTTTTGATTCTAATTTATTGATTATCAACAATAGTCATTTTTTATTGACTAGGTAATTTATTTATAACTACTTGCTTTTTTCAAACAAAGTTAATAAATTTGTCCTAGTTATTTAATAAAAGTCAAAAAAATAATAAAAAAAACATGCAAAAAATAATTGATCCTGCTGTTGTAGCTACACTCAATCGTTTACATCAAGCATCTTCAAAGGAATTTCCAACTATTTTAAAAGGTTTGACAAAAGGCGTTTTCCGAAAGCTTCGCCCCGAAGATATGAAGGACGCTTACATTGCTATTTCGAGAAGTCAAGGGGAGTTTATTTATGATTTGCTATTGCAGCGAAAAGCAAAAAATATTGTTGAATTTGGTACTTCTTTTGGTATTTCAACTATTTATTTAGGTGCTGCTGCAAAAGCAACTGGTGGTCATGTAATTACGAGCGAATTACTGCCCGAAAAATGTGCGGTTGCTCGCCAAAATTTTAAGGATGCAGGCTTGGAGCAATTTATAGAAGTGCGCGAAGGTGATGCCTTACAAACCTTAAAAAATGTGCCTGAACCAATTGATTTTCTGCTCTTAGATGGCTGGAATGATTTGTACTTGCCATTGCTGAGAATACTAGAGCCTAAGTTCAAAAACGGCACTTTAATTTATACCGATAATGCCTCTTTTAGAAGCGCGCAGCCATTTATCCAATACATTCACTCTAATTCAGATAAATACCAGTCAAAACGAATTAAGGATGCTAAAGGCGGTTCAGAACTGACTGAATATGTAGCATTACCTACTACTGCCTTTGCCTAATTATTTTTAGTCTACAGAAATGTTTTTTATGCCCTCAATATTTCAACTATATTGAGGGCAAATTTTTTCCTTTCTATTTGTGAAAGCCCATTTTTTTTTACATATTGTCAAATCAATCTCATTATCCAGCAAATTCAATGAGTTTATGTTTATTTAGAGTTTGGAAAGTTACAAAGTTTTGGAGTTTGTAAGGTTACAAATTTACAAGGTTTTAAAGTTTTTATTTTTTTTAATAAATTTAAAATTAACACTTTTTATTTTTTTAAATTAAATTTACATAAAATATAATATTTTTTTTAAATAAAAAGCTAAAAGCTAATTTAGCTCCAAACTCTAAATATTTAGTAATCTGGTAATAATTTATCATTACCAATTTCTAAAAGGCTAAATATCTAAAAAGCCAAACAGCTATATTTATAAGCTCATTGATATTAAAACAACATTTATCCATGAAAGTGACAACTAACTTTATGTTTTTATTGGGCTTATGTCTATTGCTTTGCGCTGCCTGCGGACGAAAGCAAAAAAACGCTTTGTCTCAATCTTCTAAAGACGAAATAAACACCACAACAGAATTATCAAATAATACTAAAAATACTGCAAATCTAGCTGATAACGAAGGTAATCAAACAGCTAAAACCACTTTTGAACAAGAGGTTAAAACTGCTAGTGCAACAATGGATAACGCACAAAAGGCAGTGGGAGAAACGGCTGATAAAACAGATAAAAAAGTTAAAAAGAAAGTGGACAAGATGGCGGACAAAGTGGCTGAAGGCAAACAAGTTGGTGAACTCAAGCCCAAATCGGAGCAGGCTGCTAACGTGATTACAAAAGAAAAACCAGACCCTATGCTTGAGCCCATTTCTAAAAACCCTATGCTGTTCCCTTCCATGTTGACGATTGGCAATGGCGGTGGTTTTACAGGTGAGGTAACGGCTTATCATATACTTGGCAATGGCGATGTATTGAAAACCAGCACTTTAGGCGGCAGGGATACGACTTTTCTAAAAACACTCTCTCCCGAAGAATTAAGGCAAATTCACAATCAAAGTGAAAATTTAAAGCTCAAAAGCACGAAATTTAATCACCCCGGTAATATGTATTACTTTGTTAATCTAACCGATCCTCAACATACGCATCGCATCACTTGGGGGCATCACACCCATAAAATACCTGAGCCAATTCGCAATTTCTACAAAAAAACTTTGGACTTAGTTTCCGAAGCTGCTAGTCAATGATTGTTTTAGACGGGAGATGTGAGATTTTTTGATTGCGAATCCATAAAACAAACCATCTTAACTATTACATTTCACGTCTAAAATCTTGCATCTTATATTTTGCATCTTATATCTTATATCTTGCATCTTATATCTTATATCTTATATCTAAAATCCATCTACTTACAAAAAAGTAAACATTTATTTAATTTTTCCTTGAATATACCTATTTTGGCATGTTAATCGTTACTAAATTGGGAGAAACAATATATACTAAACACGGGTAAATTTGAAAATATTATAAGGAGCTCTTTTTCGTCCTTATCTGCGTTGCAAAGCCTCGCTGTAATTCACTATAGCTATGTTTTGCGCCTTGATAAGAACAAAAATAGCAACCTTCTAACAATTGAAACTCACCTATGTTTAGTATAGTAAAAAATCTATAGCTTACATGTCAAATAACACAAAAATAGCATTACTTATTATTCCTTTTTTCCTAATTATTACTACAGGAAATACCGCTAACAAATACCTATGGTGGTTCGATGATTTTATCGCTCCGATTTATGACCTAGTGACACAGCAACAGCCTATCACTAGTTTTCAGCAATTGGAAGACAATTATCATACTTTTCAAACCGCTTCTTTGGATGATTTATTACACTCATCACATGGAGAGGAATTTGGTTTATGTGATTACAAATTGAAATTGCTGAAAGGGCAAAACTTTGTGATGGTCAACGGTTTTGACCGCTATAAATATATGGTCGGCAACTTTCGACTGCTTGATTTTATTACCAAAGGGAAGTTTGAAGACGTTACTTTTTTGGGGAAAGTAGTGGATAGGTCTCCATCTTGGAATTTGGATAAGCTACAATATGTTTCATTAGATAAACAATTGTTAATCAGCATTTTAGCATTGCAAAAAGAGCTAGAAAATGCTTGCCACAATCCCCATGCATTTGGCATAACCTCCGCCTATCGGCATCCTCGACACAATAAACATGTGGGCGGTTCTAGTCAAAGCCGACATATACATGGCGATGCCGTAGATATTGCCATTATGGACATTAATCAAGACGGCAAAACTACTAAAGAAGATAAAAAAATTGTTTATAACTTATTAAACAAAAAAATCATTAAAAATAAAGGCGGAATTGGCACCTATAAACGCCTGCCTTTTATCATTCATTTTGATGTTCGCGGACATCGCGCTAGGTGGTAGATTTTTCATTTTTAATCCATCATTTTCAATTTTCAATTTTCCATTTTCAATTACTCAACTCCCAATCATTGCGTTCTATCCATTGTTGAAAAAGGGGGACGTGTAGACGGTAGGGATAGGCTGCGTCTTTTGGGTTTTTGAGGATGTATTTATGATCGAGTAGGCGGCGGAGGCTGGGGATGTGGTCTTTAGGGATGGGTTCTTGGCGGATGATGTGGCGGACGGTGATTTGTGCGAGGGGGTGGATGTTGGGGTTGCAAAATTCGCTTTCCCAGAAAATGTAAATGGGTGGGTAGTTTCTATCCAAGATTTTTGTGTCAAGTACCTCCTCTAAATCGCGGACGGTGATTTGGTGGGTGTTTTGTTGATTCGCAAGCACCACTAGCTGCCGACAAATGGACTGTATAATGGCTGGATGCCCTTGTGTGAGTTCATAGATGCGCTCAGGGATGCCAGCTTCGTAGCGAAGGTTCGGTACTGGCTCGGTGATGAGGCGCAGGGAATCCGTTTTGTTTAAATAACCGATTTGCAGGGTTTCCACATTGACAAAAAAGCGACTCCAATTGGGCGCGTTCAAATCTCTAAGGAAGGCCGCCCCGACAAATAAAAAGACAATTTGGTTTTGATGCTGTGAAAAGCTACGCATAGCCCCCAATAACTGTTCCGCCTGTTCTACATCTTCACTAAGGGATTTGTGCAAAGCCTCATACTCATCAAAAGCGAGGATTAGTTTGATCCCCTCCTCCAATGCCAAACCTTCTATATAAGCGCGAAATTCTAGCCACGCCTCTACCCAAGACTGAGCGGATGGCTTCCAAAGGCTTTCTTCTTTAATCCCTAAATACTGATTGATTTTTTGCCGTAGGCTTACTAACCAATACAAAACACTATGCCCATCATTTTGAAAATCTTGATACACGACTTTAAAAATAGAGCGATCCAAAATTTCAGGCAAGAAATTCAATAAAGAGCTTTTGCCTACTCGCCTTTGCCCTTGTAGTAATAATAAAGGCATGGTGGGGGCGGTTAAAATTTTAAGGCTTAATTTTTCCTTAATATCCTCTCGCCCTAAAAATAGCTGTAAATCATCTTCTAAAACAGGCCTTAAAGGATCATTTTCTCGATAAATATTTTTGCCAATAGGCTCTGTACTTTCCAAACGAAGATTTAGTTTACCTGCCTCAATAGCTGCTTCTTTTTCCCATTGTTCAAAAAAGGGAAAATAGTGTTTATTCCATGTCGGATTTTCCAATAAATTTATCTCTTTCCATTTTTGTAGAGCTTCTTGAAATTGCTGAAAATATTGTTGTTTTAATTGTAAATTACTCTGCTCCTGATAAGTATTGAGGGCATTATCTACGACCTCTAATTGTTTTTGCCAAGCTACTGAAGGCTGAAATTGTTTATCTTTTTTTCTAATATTAGGTATTGTAAGGACTTTAACTTGTAAGGGATAATGTTGCCATTGACTAGAAGTGGCACAGTGCCATAGTTCTAGTGTTAAACTACGTTGTAGTGGGCGATATTGTAACAAAAAATAGATTAGCTCTTGAGCTAGTAATGGATTATCTTGCACTTGCTTTATCATTTTTTTTTCTAGCCACCAGATAGGTAAACAAATACCTGCATCTTTTAAATACAGGTTATTATCTAAACGACTAGACCATAAGATTTGAATCTCATAAGAAAGATAAAAAGGCAAACGAAAATACATAATTAACCAACTTAAACTACATATTATTCCTCCTATTACTCCCCCTGTTAACCCTACTACCAAACTTAAAATTAACCCTACTGCTAACCCTACTCCTAAACCGACTGTTAAACCTCCTACTAAACCAAATGATAGAACTAAGATTAAACCTACTGACAGACCTAATGCTAAACCTACTGACAGACCTAATGCTAAACCTATAGATAAATCCATAGGCAAGTATATAGAAAAACCTGCAAATAAGTTTAAGGATAGACATATGGTTAAACTAAATGTTAATCCTACAACTAAACCAAATGTTAGTCCCGCCACTAAACCTACTACCAAACCTACAACTAAACCAAATGTTAATCCTACTACTAATAATGTATACCATGTATTTTCAACAAAACTTCTCCACTCCTCAAAAAAAAAATACTTAATATCAATTCCTATATGACTTTTCCAACAAACTACTACTATACTTCCTAATAGCCATAAAAAAATTGCTAAAGGTACTATCCATAAACAATAGGTTTTTAAAACTAACCAAACAGTTTGCTTCCTATTCAATTTTTTTTCATATCCTTCTAATAGTTTAACATCAAATATTAACCACTCTAAAAGTTGTAGGCTACTTTTTAATTGTTTGGGACGTATAAAGGCTTTGTTTTTCATGTTTTTTTATTGATGAGTTACAATTTACTTTTTGAATAAGTTGTTCAACAAACCTAATACCTGATTTAAAAACGTTACTATTAATACAACACTACCTATTCCTGTTATTCCTGCCCCTAGTGTATTTTCATTTACAAAAAAATAAATAAATAAAATCCCTAATACAAATAATAGTATACCTTTCAGTAGTTGATAAGTACAACCTACTTTTTTGAAATTCCGTCGTTTTTTTTGTTTCCATTCTAATATATATGTAAACCAATCAACTTGTTGATTATGGTCAAATACTTTTATCCAATATTGAAGCTGTCGTCTTTTAGTTTTAGGCTCTATCCCTACATTTTTTATTTGTTTAACTATATATTCCAATAGTAAGTAGGGTTTATTATGTTTAGATATTTTAACTGCATAAAATCCTTTTTCCTTGTCTGTACATACCTGCCAATCTTTACAAGTGTTTAATTTTTGATTTAGTTCCGCTCTAACTTTTTTTGTGGATAGTCCGATGGGTGCTCCCTCTTCCTTTAAGATAAAAGGAGAGGTTCCAATCTCACTATTTAAGTAATAAATTTGTTTTTCATGTGGTTTTGTTGTTGCACAAAGCAAGTGGATATTATTTGTGTTCTTTATTCCATTAATTTTTGTTACAAATTGCGTTTCAATCTGATGCATTTTATATATACTAAAGTCACCAAATAAGACATCAAAATTATCTAAAAATAAAGCGGTTGGCTTGTTAGACTGTTCCACTCCATTGATCCACATGGCTAAATCTCCATCCCTACCCATCACAGTAATAGCGTCATTTAAAGCATCTAAAAAATGTTGAAAATCCTTAACACATGCCTTCATATCTATATTCACCACCTGAATGTTTTCCTGCTCCAAAATGATGGTCAAATCTTCTAAAATACGGCTCCGCCCCTGCCCAATTTCGCCGTATAAATTAATGGATTGCCGTTCGCTTATCAGCAGTTTGTAGAGATGTTTTGTAAATGTGGGGTATAAACAATGATGGTAACTTGGCATGGGTGTTATTTTAGACGTTAGACAAGAGACGTGAGATAGGAGACATAAATAATTGATTTGTAGAGAAAAGGCATGCCTTTTCTCTACCTTGTGCAAAAATAGAAAAAAATTGTTGTTTTGTTGGTTTTGGTGAATAAATTCACCGCTACGTGAGACCGTAGTGGCAAATTTATTCGCCA
>JAHDHV010000270.1:7237-8467 GCA_020631155.1 Bacteroidota bacterium
TCACATCTCAACCTCAATCTGATTTCGCAATAAATCATCCAAAGTTTCGCGGCGGCGGATGAGGTAGTCTTTGCCCTTGTGAATGAGGACTTCGGCGGGGCGGAATCGGGAGTTGTAGTTGGAGGACATTTCAAAGCCATAGGCTCCTGCATTGTAAAAGGCAAGGACATCGCCTTCGCGCACTTCCTTGATTTTGCGGTCCCAGCCGAAGGTGTCGGTTTCGCATACATAGCCCGCAACGGTATAAATGCGCTCCCGTCCGCTGGGGTTAGAAACGTTGACAATGTGGTGGTAGGCATTGTAAAACATAGGGCGGATAAGGTGTATAAATCCAGAATTGATGCCTGCAAATACAGTGGCGGTCGTCTGTTTGACTACATTGACTTTGGCTAAAAAAATGCCCGAATCGCTCACCAAAAACTTCCCGGGTTCAAACCATAATTCTAGCTCTCGCCCGTATTCTTGGCAAAAATCTTGGAAGCGCGCCGTCAGTTTTTTGCCCAAATCCATTACATCGGTTGCCATATCATTGGGTTTATAGGCGACCTTAAAACCGCTACCAAAATCAATGAATTGCAGGTCTTTAAAATAGCGCGTGCTGTCGAACAGTATATCCGCGCCTTTTAAAAAGACATCCGCATCCACAATCTCCGAACCTGTATGCATATGTAAGCCATTGACAACTAAGCCCGTACTTTTCAATACGCGCTCAACATGTCGAAGTTGATAAATAGAAATACCAAATTTTGAATCAATATGTCCTGTTGAAATTTGATGGTGTCCACCTGCGTAAATATGCGGATTGATGCGGAGGCAAACGGGAATTTTGCTGCCGTATTTATTGCCAAACTGCTCTAAAATAGAAATGTTGTCAATATTAATTTGTACGCCGAGTTCCGCAGCTTGTTCAATTTCTTCAAGGGATACACAGTTGGGGGTAAAGATAATTTGCTCGGCTCGGAAACCAGCTTTCAAACCGATCTGCACTTCTTGTATGGAAACGGTGTCTAGTCCGCTGCCTTGCTGCTGTAAAAAGCGCAGGATATTGATGTTGGTCAGTGCTTTGCAGGCGTATTTGATTTGTAGGTTTACGCCTTCAAACGCCTGTTTCAATTGCTCGTACTGCCGTTTGATGCTGTCAGTATTGTAAATGTATAACGGATCGCCGTATTTTTCGCATAGGTCTAAGACATTGATGCCTTGTATTTGGTATTGGTCTTTTAATTGCAT
>JAHDHV010000271.1 GCA_020631155.1 Bacteroidota bacterium
TAATTCATTGTTAACAACTTATGACAAACTTAAAGGTCGTTTAATTTTGTCTAAGTACCTAGACAAAATTAATGTTACAATAGAAAAAGACTAAACTCCTCATTTCTAATACTTTAGCACAAAATTGTACACAATTAAATAGTGCTTGGCACTTAATTACTTATATACTCCATGTCTAAGCGAACAGCTTTTTGTAAAAAAGACACAGAAAAACCTTCACTTTCCTACTTTTTTACTAATTTCGACACTCAAGTAATTTTGGAGTTTGGAAGGTTACAAAGTTGTAAGGTTTTAAAGTTCTTATTTTTTTTAAAAAAAAGGTGAAAAAACAATTTAGCTTCAAACTCCAAAAGCAATTACACTTTACAATTAACTAATTTTATGCGCCAACAATATCTACTGATAATTTTTATCACCCTATTTACATTTGGTGTATCTTTTCAAAGCACCGCAGGCAACGATAAAAACGCATTGGGAGCGCGAGCCGCCGCATTAGGTACTGCCTCCGTCACATTTAGCGATGTTTATGCTGTATTCGCTAATCAAGCGGGTTTGGCAAATTTAAGCGGATTAAGTGCTTCGCTTTATGCTGAAAATCGCTTTTTAATTAAAGACATCAACCTATTTGCCGCTGCCTTTGCTTTGCCCACCAAAAGCGGTACTTTCGGATTAGGAGCCACCTATTTTGGCAATAGCCTCTACAACGAAAGCCAAATTCGCCTAGCTTATGGGCGTAAATTATCGGAAAAATTAGCACTTGGAGTCGAATTTGACTTTGTTTCTTTATCCATCTCTGAGTACGGTAGCAAGTCAGCCCTCACTTTTGGCTTGGGTTTACAGTACAAAATCTCCGATGAATTTAAGGTAGGCGGACATGTGTACAACCCCTTGCGCGTCACCCTCGCAGACAGCCCCTTCCCCGATGCGGAGGACGATAAATTGCCTATGATTATTAAATTTGGTATGGCATACAGCCCTTCCGATAAGGTGACAGTGCTTGGCGAAACAGAAAAAAGCCTCGACCAAGACCCTATTTTCAAAGTCGGTATTGAGTATCAATTGATTGACAAATTGTATTTGCGAGCAGGTGTTTCCAACAGCCCAACCAATGCAACTTTTGGAATGGGCGTTAATTTGGGCGCACTCAAAATTGACTTTGCCAGTAGCTTCCATCCCGATTTGGGGTATACGCCTAGCGTGTCTATTAATTTTGTTGGAAAAAAGAAGGAAAAAATTGAGGTGACAGAATAGATGGGAGATTTGAAACAGGAGATAGGAGATTTTTTTTTGGCATGCTAAATTTTTCATATTGTTTAAAATAAGCTTATATTTGTATGCTTGACAATAGTACATTAGGCTTTTCTTTCAATTTAAAAGAGTGTGTCAAGGATTTAGGGAATAGCAATCTGATTACATACATGTGGCCAGATAAAATATCCTTTTTTTATTGGTTTTAAAGGGCGACCTTGAAAGTTTTTGCGTTAAGAAAATTGGCATGAAAAGCGTTAAGAAATATCCGTAGTGATACGGTCTTTAAGAACCTACTGAATTTCATTCAAAATCTAATCTCTTGATTATTAGACACTTACTTTGATTGAGAAAAGGAGTATCACCTTAGGAGATTTTAGCTTTTTAGGACAATTTTTAGCGAAAAAGTTTCACCGTCTTGATTTTTTGTTTCTTTTTTATCAAGAAAAAAGAAAAAACCCTAAATAATTCCGAGGCTTTTTAAATTAAGGGAATAGCTATTTATTATAAGATTTTCCTCTTTTCTTGACACACTCAATTTAAAAGCATTGATTTAACTAAATGAGTATTATCGAAAACGTTGATCCGTAGATTAGTGATTTGTGACGCGGTTTTCTTTTTTTAATAATTTGTGTAACGAAGATTTTGGCTGTCACAAATATATGGTAATTATAAGATTAAATATATAGAAAAGTTTGAAATTAATTGATCGTTGCCAGTTTATGCTCTTTAGTCTCTGATTTCTAACAGCTAAATATCTAAAAGACTAAATAGCCAAAAAGCAATTTTAAAATTAAAGTATCAGGGGTAATATCAAGTATATCCTTAATGTGCCATTGTCAAGTATGAGTATTATTGTAAAAAATAGTAAAAAAGAGTATTGAATGATAAAAAAGAGTCATTTAAGTTATTTTAAAGTAAATAATTTTAAACGTTTTGATTCACTCTTATTAGATAATCTTGGCCAGATTAATTTGATAGTGGGAGATAATAATATTGGTAAAACTAGTGTGTTAGAAAGTTTGCTTTTTTCTGAAAATAGCACTGAATTTCTTCATAATTATCATAGAACCCTATGTTTTCGCAATTTACACATTCATCCCAAACAAGTTTATAGTCCCCAAAATGGACAATTACTAACAGTCGAATTGCCTAAAATTAACTATTTATCTTTTTTATTGAAAGATATTGAACAAGCTTTAGAAATTGAATATGCCTACGTTGGACAGAAGAAACAAAATCTAAGCTTGGAAACAATGCAGGCATCGCAATTTACTGGTGATGATAAAAATACTATTGCTCCTCATACTGCTTTTGGTTTTCGTTTTTTTGTAAATGATGTAAAAAAAGAAGTTGGTGGCTTAGTACCTAGTAATTATTCTATGCATGAAAATTATATTCCTTTTGTGCCAATTAACAAAGGCTATAAAGGAGAGCTTGTAGCGCAATATTACGATGCGATTCACAATAGCAAAGCAAAACGAAAAGAATTTAAAGATAATTTGCAATTATTAATTCCTGATATTGAAGATGTTTTGCCCAGTAAAATAAATGATGATGAAGTTTTATCTGTTTATTTAAAAGAAAAAGATAATAGTGTTCCTATTACAAGATACGGTGATGGAACCATTAAGCTAATGCGTATTTTGTTAGCTATTACTAAGAGTGAACAATCTCGTTTAATGATTGATGAAATTGCAGATGGTATTCATCACAGTCGTTTGGCGGATTATTGGGCTATTATTATTACGGCTTGTATAAAGAATGACGTACAGTTATTTGCGACAACACATAGTTTAGAGTGTTTACAGAAATTTGTAACAGTGTTGAAACGTGAGGCTTTTACAACATATCAACCTTTATCAAGAGTTATCAAGTTAACAGAAATTCACGCTGATGAAGTACGAGCTTTTACACATAGCTATCCTGAATTTGCAGCACTTGTTGAAACAGAAACAGAAATAAGAGGCTAAACTATTGAATAACCAACAGTTAAATATCGTCATTTTAGTTGAGGGTAAAGGAGACCAAAAATTTATCCTTGATTTTGTTGCATTACATTATGGTATACAACTAGCTGTTCAAGAAGAGGTAATTGCAGTTGGAGGAATGAATAATTTTGTCAATTTTAGGCAAAAATTGGCTGAAAATAGAAGTAGAGGAGGACAGAATATAGCTATTTTTGATGCAGATTATGCAGGGCAAGGAGCAAATGGTGGTTTTCAAAATCGTTTGCATTATTTACAACAATTGGCAAATACCTATGCTATCGTAATTGATTTTTATCTATTTCCTAACCATCAAGATGATGGAACGTTAGAAACGCTTTTGGAAAATGTGATTAATCCTGCAAACAACCAAGTTTTTACTTGCTGGGAGCAGTATGAAAATTGTTTGCGACAAGCGATTAATCCCCATAGTGCTGATCAAAAATTTACCATTCCTGCTAAGAAGTCAAAAATATATTCTTATTTAGAATGTTTGTTGCCCAATACAGCTCGTGGAAAAAAACTAGCTAAAGACCCTTATAGAAACTATCAAGAAGAAAAACACTGGGCAATACACGATGTACAAAATGAGTATACTGCCCGATTAAAAGCATTTTTAGATAATTATTTGCTAAATATCTAGTGTTATTATGAAAAAAGCCCTTACACCCACTATATTTTTTTTACTATTCTTACTACTAAGCAGTAGCTACCACAGCTATGCCCAAAAACGCAGCCGCTTATCTCAGGCGGATGTGGCCAACCTACAGGAACTCATCGAAAATATTGCCGAAAACAACGAGGATGCCGACATTGATTTTGACACCTATTTCGAGCGACTCAGCGATTATTTGGATACACCTGTAGACCTCAACAAAGCAACAGTTGATGATTTGATGGACATAGGGCTGTTGTCACTCAAACAAGCCAACGATATTGTTGCTTATCGGGAGCAAATGGGCGATTTTATTGCGATTTACGAATTACAGGCTATTCCTGCGCTAGACTTAACCACCATTCGTCAAATTGCACCTTTTGTTCGGGCTAAGAAATTGGAAGATTTTAATGCGACTTTTAAAGACTTATTCACTAAAGGACGAGCCAATTTATACCTTCGCTATCGTAGAATTTTAGAAAAACAAAAGGGGTATAGGGAGTTAGATACCATCTATCAATTGAGTGTGCTGTCGCCCGATTCTCTAAATCAAGAGGTTACCTATGATGCAGAAGCTTTTGACACCCTCAATTTGCTAATTTTGGATACCTTAGATAAAACCCCATTTAGCCAATACAAAGGCGATCAAAATCAACTGTATATGCGGTATCGCTACAATTGGGGCAGTAAAATTAGCTATGGTTTTACGGCGGAAAAAGACCCCGGCGAAGAATTTTTTCGAGGCTCTCAAAAACAGGGATTCGACTTTTATTCGGCACATTTTTACCTGCGCGATATTGGAAGATTCAAACACATTGCCCTAGGAGATTACTCGGTGAGATTTGGACAAGGCTTAGTCGTTTGGACAGGCTTAGGTTTCCGCAAAGGTAGCTATGTCATGAACATTTCCCGACAAGGCAATCCCTTAGCACCCTATACCTCAGTAGGCGAAGCTTTGTTTTTCAGAGGAGCAGCAGCAACCCTAGGAATCGGCAAAAATATGGAGGTCACCGCCTTTGGTTCTTATCGCCCTATTGATGGGAATATCAGTCAGTTAGACGGGGAGGAGGATTTTGATATTAACGAAATTGATGACGGCAATGTTAGTGAAGTTTCCTCCTTACAGTTGTCAGGTTTGCATCGTACTGAGGCGGAAATTGCGGATAAAAACGCCATTAGCAAAGCCGATGCAGGAGTAAATATTGCCTATAAAAGCAGACGTTTTTCGCTTGGCGCATCGGCAACTTATACCAAATTGGGTGCTGCTCTAAATCCTAATGATGCGCCTTATAATCGCTACCGTTTCAGCGGCGATCAGTTAATGAACGCAAGTGTGGATTATAAATTTTTATACCGAAATTTCAACTTTTTTGGCGAAACAGCCGTCAGTGATAATGGGGGCATTGCAACCTTAAATGGGGTATTGATGAGTCTTGACCCAAAGGTATCTATGTCGGTATTGTATCGTTATTTTAGCAAAAAATACCAATCGCTGCACGCCAATAGTTTTGGAGAAGGAAGCCGTCCCGAAAATGAAAGAGGTTTGTTTTTTGGAACAATTATCAGTCCATTGGCACCTTTTAAAACCATAGAAATTACTGCTTATGCCGATGTTTACCGTCATGAATGGTTGCGCTCTCTGTCAGACGCGCCTTCGGATGGTGTAGATTATTTGCTGCAAGTTGCTTATAATCCTTCTCGAAAAATGAATATGTATGTGCGTTATCGAAGTGAGACGAAAACGCAAAATGCCCCTGATAATGAGACCTATTTAGATTTTTTAAGTAATCATACACGCTCTAGTTTTCGCTATGATTTACGATACAAGGCCACCAAAGCCATTACCCTAAAAAGTCGGGTAGAATTGACTTGGTATGATGATGGCACAGAAGCCGTAACAGATAAAGGCTATATGTTGTATCAAGATATTATATTTAAACCACTGTCTTCGCCTTTTTCCTTTGCCACTCGCTTTGCCCTTTTTGAGACAGAGACCTATGGCACACGTATTTATGCCTATGAAAATGATTTACCTTTCACCTTCAATGTGCCGCCTTATTACAATAAAGGCAGTCGTTTTTACCTAATGGTTCGTTACAATGTTAGCAGAAATATTTCCACATGGCTGCGCTTTGCCCAAACCCATTTCGCCGATCAGCAAACTTTCGGCAGTGGCAATGAAGAAATTGACGGCAATGTGCGCTCGGAAATCAAGGCTATGGTGAAGTTAAAGTTTTGATTTTATTTAAATCACTGGAGTGTGTCAGAAAAAGAGGGATTTCGTATAACAACTATTGCTCTTAATCTTAAAAGGTGTCCTTTTCCCTACGTTTTTTCCTTTTTTTCTTGATAAAAAAGAAAGAAAAAAATCAAGACAGTGAATTTTTTTTGCTAAAAATCTCATTCACAGCTAAAATCTCCTAAGGTGATACTCTTTTGGCAAAAAAAATAAAAATCTGATAATCAAAGATTTAAACTTTAAAAATAGTCTAGTCGTTTTTTATCATTCGTATCACTACGGATATTTCTTAACGCTGTTCATTCGATTTTCTTAACGCAAAAAATTTCAAGGTCGCTCTTTTACACCAACAAAAAAGTGATAGTTTGTTTTTGAGTAAAGTGAATGTCTATTTAAAAAGTATTTTGCCATTCACTAAATTCTTGACACACTCAAATCACTGTGACGAATCTATGCGTGAAACTTACAAGCTAACCAATTTTCGCCAAGTATCTTTTCTAAAAGAAACCAATACCCATATCAGAATTGCCACAATGAGATTAAAGCCAAGAAAGGAAAAAATAATATTTATACTATTAAGCATGTTTTGACTGAAACCGCCTAAATTAAAGATGTCTAATTGTTGATGTTGATTTGCTTCATAGACCAATAAAACCCACATTTTTAATAAAATAAATACATTGATCAGTAAAAAGCCCCACAATACTGCCCATAATTTTTGCTTCCACAAAATAGGGGTTGCCAAAATGAGGGCGAGTACAAAAAGTGTTGGCAGACCGCCTATATTCCAGCTATTAATGGTCAAACTTTGAAAATAATCTTTAGAAACATTGCTTTCGCCTCTTGCTTTTGCTGCTTTTGCTTCTCGCAAGGCTTTTTCTTTATTTACAATAATGATTTTAGTATCGTGTTTACTTTTATTATCAAAATTATTTTTTTGCTGTTTTATTTTTTCTTCATATTCTTCAAAAACAACTACTCCACCATTGCCTAATTTGCCAAAAAGGGTGTTGTTAATTTGTCTAAAAGTAGCTGCATAAGGTTTATCAAAAGATAATACACTAATAAGAATGACTAATACGGTGTAAATGGCCGCAAATTTTGCTAAAAAAATAAGAATGGGCTTAGTTGAAAACATTGGGGTATTAATTTGTTTGAAATATGTTTTTTGGAGGGGAGAGGCGGATTTGTTTGTGGAGACGTAAAATTTTACACCTCTACGTCTGTTTATGCATCTATTTTATCCTTTTTCATTGCCCACTGTATCCAATAGAGCCAACAAGCAACAGCGAGAATCAAAAACAGGGCTTGCCAAACTTCAATGTGCATAATGTCGAAGGCTACAGGGATGTAAACACCTACCAAAAATAAGGTGATAACACGCAGCAAATTTGCCATAAATAAAAACGCTGTACCCCATAAAAGCCCCGGAACTTTGCGGCTAAAGGCAATGGGAAAAGCCAATACGCCAGCCAGATAAACTGCCGTTGCCTCAATGCCATCACAGCCGCGTTTGATACTTACAGAAAAATCGGAAGAAGCCACAATATCCCCTTCACAGCTAGTTCCTTGTCCAAAGAGATTGAGGGCAAGGCTGGCTAATTGAGCATCTATTCGGGCGACTGTTTCAACGACTGTTCGCTGAAAAAAGGGCATGAGCCAGAGTATGTAAAACGCAGTCATTAAAACGCCAAATAGTAAGACAAACAAAAAGATGGGGGAGCGAGTGAGCCAAGTATTTTGTAATTGCCGTTTTAAATGCTCAAAAATAGAAGGGGCGGCTTGCTTGCGTTTGACTTTTGCTGATTTTTGGGCTTTAGCTCGTTGTTTTTTGTTATTTCGTTTTGATTTTGCCAAGGGAAATATATTTTAGGATGCGGTTAAAATGGAAACTAGGGCATACCTTTCGTTGAAGATATGCCCTAGTCCCAAAGTTAGTAAAATTATTTTATTTCTTATCCACAATCACCCATAAATGAAGCAGATAGGCGAGTGCAGAAGTGCGAATTTAAGCTTTAAAGTGCTGTTAAACAACTGTTTGTGGAAGATAGGCAGCTATAAGGAGGCTTTTCAACAAAGCATAGAACATATTTTAAAATCTACATTTTCTTAAAAAACATTTCAATAGAGTTGCGTTCCTCTTTTTTATTGCTTTCTAATTCTTTATTGGTTTTGTTAAGGTTTTTTCTAATTTTTTTATAGCCTTCCCAATCAAAGTTTTTCAGGAACATACAGCCTGCAATAACTCCCTGTTTGAACAGCTCTACTTTTTCTTTTTGTGATAAATTAAAATTAAGCCAATTGGTGCCTTTATCATCAATAG
>JAHDHV010000272.1:0-4053 GCA_020631155.1 Bacteroidota bacterium
CGACTAGTCTGCTTTTAAAGCTTAAATAATTGATTATCAGATTTTTATTTTGATTCTAACAAAAGAGTATCACCTTAGGAGATTTTAGCTGTGAATGAGATTTTTAGCAAAAAAATTTCACTGTCTTGATTGTTGGGACGTAATGCATTACGTCCTTACTATTTTATCAAGTAAAAAAGAAAAAAACGTAGGGAAAGGGACACTTTTGAAGTCAAAGAGTAATAGTTATCATATAAAATCCCTCTTTTTTTGATACACTCGTTTAATTTTGTCTAGTTACTTACTCATTCTGAATTGCTTTTTTTTAATTCGTAATTAAATCTACTCTTCTCTATATAATTTTGCTTTTTGGAAAACAGAAATGGGATAGGCGGCTACTTCGGGAATATTGTCGCTGGTGCCTCCGCTTTTATTACCTTCTAATTTGCCAGAAGTAATTTCAAAAACCATTTCGTTGGCAGCTTCATTGTCGGTGGAAAGTTCGTAGGTGCATAGCAAAAGGTAATCACCAACGGCGAAACGGCTACAAAATGAATTTCCGCGCACGTAGCTGTCTATCAGTATGGAGTTTTTTTCATCAATGACATAGTGTTTGCTTTCCTCATCTTTGAGTACCAATTCGTAGGCGCGCACGTCTTTTTCGGTGCCTGTGCCGTAGATAATCGTCCACGTCCAACGGTCGGTAGAATCGGTGGCGAAGATATGGAGTTCCATTGGAGTTGTGCGGATGCTGTCGGTATGTGTATAGGTGAGTACCGTACCGCGCCAAGTTCCAATCCATGCTTCGGGAAATTCGTAGACGATGGGGTTGCCCGGGTCTATCCCCACACTTGACGATTCTGGTTTTGCAGCTTCTTGTGCTGCTACTGTTGCTGTGTCAATGGCGGTGCTATCCTGTTCTGCAAAGGAATTGCTTATCAAATCATTGTCTAATATGGTTGCGGAGTCGTTGGCACTGCTATTTGGTGAGTGACAACTTGCTATCAAAAAGGAAAAAGAAAGGGTAAACAGTAGTAGATAAAGTAAGTTTGGTTTTTTATTGGTATTCATAAGTTTTCAATTACGAATTAGTAATTACGAATTACGAATTATTTTTAATAATGGGTATGTTTCATTATCATCCTACCCCCTGACCGCATACATGTGGATCAGGTTACTCTTTGCCTTTAAAATTGATATTTAGTTATTTAGACTTTTAGATTTTCAACCTTCATAGATAAGAAATCATTATTTAATTATTGGCATGGATTTAATTATTTCATTTTTAAATATCTGTAAATATACAACGGCTAATCTGACCACATACATGTGGTCAGACAAAAGGAAACTAAAAAGTGCCAAAATACGAATCACTAATCTACTAATCACTAATCCACAAGCTGTTAAAATAGCTACAAATTGTTTGGTGGATAAGTACAGTATTTGAAACATACCTAATGATGAATGAAAGAACAAATGACATTTTATTTCTAAACGCTAATAGCTGATTTCTAACAGCTAAAAATTAGCCATTGCTCCTATTTCTATCAACATCAATTACAGCAAAAACGTTCCGTAAAAATCAATTACAATTTTTTAATTACGAATTACAAATTATCAATCTGCAAATGCTTTTTTGAGGTGGGTTTTCTTTTTTTAATCATTTGTTGTAACGAAGGCTTTAGCCGTCACAAAACCCACAAATACCTAACAATCAAAACTTTACATTTTCTAAAAAAAACACCAATCACATACTCCCCCCTTCCCACTATCTTATCAGTTTAATACGGGCTACTCACCAACAAATGCAATTGTGGACTTTCAATGTAAAAGACAAATTACCTGTTATCCCGATTCCGCTAAAAACTCCTGACAAAGCCATTCCTTTAGATTTGAACAAAGCACTGCAAGCAGCCTACCAATCGGGTTATTATCATTTAGCAATTAACTACAAACAATCTCCTCCTCCCCCACAATTTACAGATAAAGAACAGCTATGGATACAGAAGCAAATTGAGGCGAATAATTGACTTCTGTAACGAAGGCTTTAGCCGTCACAAAACCCACAAACACCTAACAATCAAAACTTTACATTTTCTAAAAAAAACATCAATCACATACCACTATCAAGAACATTCCAAACTCCATATTGCATTTTTCAAAGCCTGACAACTAAAGCTGTCGCTACAAAAAAATCAAACATTCTTCAACACCTCTTTATAATAAGCAATAATGAATTGAAATACACCTAATACTTCATTAATCGAACTTTTGTAGTAGGTTTTTCTATCTATGAATAACTTATTTTTTTCCAATAAAAGAAATCGCCAACTATCTGCGGTTGTCACACAGCCATATAGCTTTTCAACAGCCGTATTAAATTGTTGGTTGAAAAGGTGCGCCCCATACAATTGCGCTGCACATTGATTGATACCAAGTTCTATATCCTGTCGTTTCGCCTCAACAATGGTAATGATCGGAATATTAATCGAAAAAGAGCCTGTTTCTTTAGCCAAAATAAAATCACACTCCCCTGTTAAGCCTTTTTCCTTATTTGCCACCAAAGTATCGCCAGAATATATCGTAAAAAAACGATTATTTATTTTCCTCAACTCCAATAACACAGGAGCCACTATCATTTCTGAGCGTGCTTTCTCACTCTTAATAGGCAGGTGTTCTGCTTCATTCAATTGCTCTGTTAATACTGCACTGGGTTGTATTGGTGAAATGTCTTGTCCTTCAAAAAGAGCAACAACTTGATTACTAATGTTGAATTTTTTTTGTAATTCAGCTAAAGTAAAATCTGTATAAGCCATAGAAATGAGATTGTTAGTTATACTTATAAAACTTCAAAAATATAACATTATTGGGCTAAGAAGTGTTTGACAGTGTGAAACTGATTTTTCGTTTTTATAGAAGGTTTTTTGAAAAATGAAAAACGATACCCCATTTAATCTGTGAAAAATACTGATAATGATGAATTACTGATTCGTGAGCAAGTAAATTTGTTGATGAGTGATTCTCTTTAAACAACTTCTGTAACGAAGGCTTTAGCCGTCATAGCGCACAAAGAATACAATATTTATAATATACGAAAACGGGCGAACGGACAGTGCGCTCCAACTAAACCACTTTTTTCACTCAATCGCAAATCCTGTATAGGGACGGCGATAAGGAGCCTCAAATCCGAGTACAATATCGTTTTTTGGCACGCCCAAATCTACCAATTCATTGGCTACACCTTCCTCTGTCCAGTCGAGTTGCACCCAAATTTTATTGTCTTTTTTTAAATCCATATGCATCAGAAAAGCATGAACATAGCGCAATCCATCCCAACCAACACGCAGAAAATAGTAATGCCCCTGCTCATGGTCTTTAGTCAGTTGCGTTTCAATTTTTCCCGTATTAGCCAATCTATATGCCGCATACTTATCCATAATCTGACAAATACATTGTTGATAGAATCGTCTTTTTTCTTCCTCATTCGCAATTGATGATGACTTATCTATGGTATCCATTTGTTGATATGATTTTCTTCGGGATTAAAAACGATTAAGTTTATTTTTTCTTCTTTTATTATTCTGGAAGCAAATGGTTTTACAAAAAACTTATTATAAATGTCATTAGGAATGGCTAGATATAAGGTACGTTTTTTTCCTGTCCATTCAAGTATTCGCTTGTAATTGATGTACTGACCAAGTGCCTCGTGAAAAGCATATATAGTAGATTTAGCTAAAAAACTTTTGACTTCTATTGCAATTTTTCGGTTTTCTTTTTCGGCTGCAATTAGTTTTTCAGCCCCTAAATCTACTGCAAGGTTTACATCCTCATACTGTAAATTATATGGGTCATGGGTAATTGTCCAACCATCATTTTCCAAAGCCTGTCTCACTACACTATGATATAAATCTCTTGCAGACATTTAGTGGTAATTATTTATGAAAATATGTGTTTTTTTATTCACAATATACAAAAAAAAACCTACAACCAAAAACCCACAACCAAAAACCCACAACCATAAACCCACAACCATAAACCCACAACCATAAACCCACAACCATAAACCCACAACCA
>JAHDHV010000272.1:4153-8394 GCA_020631155.1 Bacteroidota bacterium
CCATAAACCCACAACCATAAACCCACAACCATAAACCCACAACCATAAACCCACAGGAACCAATCCCCCAACAAATTGGTTTATTTAACAAGCAACAACTTACAATCCAAAACAGCAACACCTACCAACAGTATATGGATAAACTTTATGAAATTTTAAGCGCGCTTTCCAATTTTTCAGCACTCACCACAATTGTTATTGTATTGGCACTTGCCTTTATCCTTCCTAAATGGATTTCATTTTATTACAACTCTAAACGTAGATTATTAGAGTCTAGGTACTTTGTAATTGCATTGTTCATCACAAGCGTAGTAGCCCTATGTACGACTTTGTTCAACACCTTAGAGACTGATTGGGCTAAAACGCTGTCTTTTTTTATGGCAATAAGCTGTCTTTTTGTTGTATGGCGACTATTTGTAAATGATAAAAGACGTATTCAAGAACTAGAGTCTGAAAAATCAGCACCTTTTTTTAAAAAACAGGAACAAAAACCAAAGCCTCCTCCACCGATTCCAGAAAAAAATCCCATTTTCTATGAGCGAATTAAAGAGCTTTTTGAACTCAAATATAAAAAACTAAAATTAGAATATGATAAAGAATTAAGGGTATTGTATGGGCAGTATGTACAAGGTCTCCATCAGTATGTGGTTATGATTTTTTGTGATGCTGGTATGCAGGACAAAAGGGTAAGCTATCCCATGTTAGACAGTAAACACTCTGAATTAGAGGAAACCATTTATCATAAACTTTTTCCAAGCGGCGAAAAAGACCCCATATTTAACTTGTATTATTTTTTGGAAAAGGGACAATTTGAGCAAAAACATGTTGGTATTCAAGCTTATACAGAGGACAGTTATTTAAGCACCGATTTTATTGATTTTAGTGACTATTTGGAAAGCTTAATCCAGCAATATGAAACCGATAAATTGGCCTTTAGTGCAAGGGCGGAGAAGGATAAACTCACCCTTGCCCAGACCTATATTGAACCCAATTTTAATAAGGGGCAACAGCATTTGGCGGAAAAACTGGATAAATGGCTAGTGAACGATGGCAAACCCAAACATTTTTCGCTGCTCGGTGACTATGGCATGGGCAAAAGCTCTTTTATGAAATTTTACGCCTATAAACTGGCTAAAGCAATTCGAGCAGAGCAATCTTATACCCGTATTCCTGTATTGATTCCCTTGACTGCCAAATCGCCGCAACATGGGGGGATTGATGAAGCCCTAATTATATTTCTGGGAAAAAATAGTATTAATGCGAGTATTGAGATGTTCAGAAAACTGATTTATGCGGGCAAATTGGTCTTTTTATTGGATGGCTTTGATGAAATGGGTTTTATTGGCTCTAAACAATTGCGTTTTAAGCAGTTAGAAGCTATTTGGCAGTTGGCGACTCAAAACAATAAATTGGTGATTTCGGGGCGGCCATCTTATTTTTACAATAAAACAGAAGAAAAAGATGCCCTCAATATTTTGGATGCTGATGAACAAAAAGTGCCACAAGGACAGCCATTTACAGAACGTATTAACTTAGATGAATTTAATGATAAGCAAATTAAAGACTCTATTAAACAGTATTATCCTGACCCAAAAACTACTAACAAATATTTTAATTTTGTCAAAAACAACAGCAGCATTTATGAACTCTGCAAACGCCCTTCTATGATGCATATTGTTCGGGAAATGTTGCCCGAATTATTTAAAAAATACCAAGCTGATGACATTAATGCAGGGAAACTCATGCGGCAGTATTTGGAGCATTGGATAGATAGACAGGCTGGTAAAAACATTACTTCTGCCTTGCCCAATAATGCCGATAAAAAGCGATTTTTAATTGATTTTTATAGCCATTTAGCAGGTAAATATTACAAAGCTGGCGAGGGCAATTTATTGTTAAAAAAAGAGCAAGTTTTTGATGCTTTAGAGCAACAACTACAAGAATATGATTTAAAGTTAGAAGAAGAGGATGAATTAGAAGGCTTTAAAACAGAACTACTAACAGGCTATTTTTTAGAGCGTGTCAATGATGACTATAAATTTGTCCATAAGTCTTTTTATGAATATTTAGTGAGTTTAAAAATCGTTAATTTATTACAAGAACAAGAAGTCAAACATCCTTTAATTGCAGTAAAAGAATGGGATAAAGCCATTATTGATTTTGTTTATGCTTCTGATAAAATAGATAAAACACAACAACAAGAAGGGGTACCTTTATTATTGACTTTAGTACATGGAGAAAAAAAGGCAAAAAGAAAGGCATGGTGGTTTAGACAATATTCTAGCTTGATATCTAAATTACATTTATTTTCAAATGGTATGTATATATATGTAATTAGAATTGTACTTGGAATTGGAATTGTACTTGGAATTGGAATTGAAAGTGGGGCTGAAATTGTAGCTGGAATTGCACTTGGAATTGGAATTGGAAGTGGAATTGGAAGTGGTATTGTAAGAGTACTAGCTACTGAATTTGGAATTGGAAGTGGAAGTGGGATTGTAAGAGAACGAGCTACTAAATTTGGAATTGAAACTGGAAGTTGGATTATATTTGGAATGGTACTTGGAGTTGTACTTGGAATTGAAGATGGAGTTGCATATGGAATTTTATCTGGAATTGTATGGACACCTTTATTTGTACTTGGAATTGTACTTGGAATTGGAAGTGGAATTGTACTTAGAAGTGGAATTGTACTTAGAATTGTACTTGGAATTGGAAGTGGAATTGTACTTAGAATTGGAACTGGAATTGTGCTTGGAATTGGAAGTGGAATTATGCTTGGAATTGGAACTGGAATTGTGCTTGAATATATATTTGGAACTGTAGGTTCAAATAATATTGTGCTTGGAATTGGAACTGGAATTGGAACTGGAATTGTGCTTGGAAGTGGATATTTACTTCCCTACATTATACAGCAATTTAACAATAGACTAAAACTAACAAACAAAGCTTTTTACATTGCTTGTTTAAAACAACAATTTAATCAACAAGAGCATCCTACAATTTATTTTACATTAAAAGATTTTTTTAATAAATCATTAAATGATAAAAACTCTAAATACTAACAGCCAAAAATCTAAAAATCCAAAAATCTAACTTCCACCCATGAAAAAAGGACCATTTGCCTACGATGTAGCTTTCTTACAAAAACATGCAACCGATACCTTAGTATTACAAGCCCCTGATAGTGAGGGGCAAATAGCGGTTGTTGGCAGCTATCAAGGGCGCGTTATGAGCAGCAGTTCGGCAGGGCGGGCAGGGCATAGCTACGGCTGGTTGAACTACGAACTCATTGCTTCGGGCGAGCAGCGCAAACACATCAACCCATTTGGAGGCGAAGACCGTTTTTGGCTCGGTCCAGAAGGCGGTCAGTATGCCTTGTTTTTCCCCAAAGATGCCCCCTTCACCTTCGAGCATTGGCAAACCCCTCCCCTTATTGATACAGCTGCCTATCCCCTCCTCCATTCCGATTCCCATTCCGCACATTTCAGGCAAACAGGGCAATTAATCAATTACCAAAACACTCGCTTTGACATTCAAATAAATCGCCAAATACAAGTTTTTTCCCAAAAAAAAATAGAGCAACATCTAGGGATTTCCCTACATTCGGACTTGCGTTTTGTTGCCTTTGAAAGTCAAAATA
The DNA here is from genome assembly GCA_020631155.1 of Bacteroidota bacterium. GTDB lineage: Bacteria > Bacteroidota > Bacteroidia > Chitinophagales > UBA2359 > JAHDHV01. The sequence goes on from JAHDHV010000272.1 coordinate 7,797, forward strand.
GCCTAACAAATATCGGTGCTGAAACTTGGACAAAAGAAAAGGGGCTGCTCTCCATCTGGATTTTAGGCATGTTTCCAGCATCGCCCCAAACGCAGGTCATCATTCCCATACAAGATGAGCATAAGCCTTTGAATACCAGTTACTTTGGCGATTTGGATAAAAGCCGTTTGCACCTCCACAATAATACCGTTTTTTTCAAAGGAGACGGCAACTACCGCAGCAAAATCGGTATTCCTGCCCACAATACAAAACCCATTTGCGGCAGCTACGATCCTCAAAAAAACCTCCTCACAATCGTACAATTTAGCTACGAACCCCAAGAAAGTTGTTACGTCAACTCGCTTTGGGAATGGCAAAAAGAACCCTATCAAGGCGATGTCGTCAATGCCTATAATGACGGCGTACTAGATGCATCAAGTAATACGCAGCTAGGCAAATTCTACGAAATCGAAACCTCCTCCCCTGCCAAATGCCTCGCCCCGAATGAGACCTTAACCCACACTCATAGAACCTTCCATTTTGAAGGGAGTAAAAAGGCTTTGCGTGAGCTATTGAATGAAAAATTGAAAGTGGAAAATTGAAAATGTGGGGGTAAATG